>JABHEX010000220.1 GCA_018676385.1 Akkermansiaceae bacterium | reverse complement strand
CAATGAAGCAGCTGGCCTGAAGGTGGGGCAACACGTGGAACTGCTCACGGACTTACTGCCTGAAATGATTTTCAAGGGTAAGGTGACACGCATCAGGGGCGAGGCAGACCTGCAGCGTAACACACTACAGGCGAAAATCGAAATCACTAATCCAGATCCCCGCTTGAGGCCTGAAATGCTCGTGCGTGCCAAATTTTTTGGATCGGGTGATGCTGCTGGCAGCGCGTCAAACCCCTCCCCTAATTCCCAACGACTCTCAATCTATGTGCCAGAATCTGCTGTGGTTTCCTCCAATCTTGTCTGGGTGGTCTCACCTGATAACAGGGCAATTTCCCGAACAGTCAAACTCGGCACTGAGGTGCGCGACGCTCACCGCTTGGTCATCAGCGGATTAAAATCAGGCGAACAGGTCATCCTGCCACCGCACGATCAACTCGATGATGGTGTTCGCGTGACTCCGCAGCCTGAAAACTAATTTCCAAATTCAAGAAAACTCACCATGTCCTTTATTTCCATACGGTCCGTCACCAAATCCTTCACCAAGGGGAAAACAACCATCACCCCGTTAGAAGATCTATCTCTTGATGTCACCAAGGGCGAGTTCCTCGCACTCATGGGGCCATCCGGCTCAGGAAAAACCACCTTACTTAACCTAGTTGCCGGCATCGACTCCCCCACCCACGGCGAACTCACCATCGACAGTAGAAATATCGCTGGTTTGTCTCGTGCCGAATTAACACGCTGGAGAGCGAAGCATGTTGGATACATATTCCAACTCTACCACCTCGTGCCGATTCTTTCCGCTTATGAAAACGTCGAACTACCACTTTTGTTAGGAAAATTCAGTAAGTCGGAACGCAAAGAAAAAATCATGGCGGCTCTTGATCTCGTGGGGCTTACGGACCGCGCCCACCATCGACCATCCGAACTTTCTGGTGGCCAGGAACAGCGAGTCGCAATCGCACGCGCCATCGTGCACGACCCCGGCTTGCTGGTAGCAGACGAGCCCACCGGTGATCTGGATCGCGAATCGGCTGACAGCATTCTCGCTCTCTTAAATCAGCTTGCAGGCGAGCACAACAAAACCATCGTGATGGTGACGCATGACCCCAAGGCTGCGGCGTCAGCCCATCGCACACTGCACCTCGAAAAAGGCCAGCTGATCGAGCAAAACTTGCAATCCTGATGAAATTACTCTCACTAGCACTTAAAAATCTAACACGTCACCGTCTTCGGTCTTTGTTGACCATTATGGGCGTGGCTGCTGGCATGTTCCTCTATTCATCCGTGCAGACGATGCAGGAATCCTTATCCGGTGCTACGGAAATGAATGCCAATGACACTACGCTCGTCGTTTATCGCGAGAACCGCTTTTGCCCTTCTACGTCGCGACTACCTGAGCACTACCTTGAAACAATCAAACGCATCCCCGGCGTCAATGAAGTTTTGCCGATTCAGATTGTAGTCAATAACTGCGGTGCCTCACTCGATGTGATCGCCTTTCGTGGTGTACCACCGGAGTCACTCAAGCAATACAATCCAGATATCAAAATCGAGTCTGGCTCATATGAACATTTCATGAAACGTAGTGATGCTGCATTGATCGGCAAGCACCTGGCGCAAAAACGAGGTCTCTCAGCAGGTGATAAATTTGAAGCTGTGGGTGTGAATGTCTACGTGGCAGGTATCATTAGCTCAGATGCTGCACAGGATGAAAATGTTGCTTACGTCCATCTGCCGTTTCTGCAACAGGCATCAAAAATAGGTTTGGGTATCGTGACTCAGTTCAACGTTAAGGTGGATTCCGTCAATCAACTCGATAGCGTAGCAGGGAAGATCGACGAGACATTTGAATCAGATCAACAACCCACTACCACGCGCCCAGAAAAGGCGTTTTTTGCTGAGACAGCGAAACAGATGATCGAGCTGATTGGCTTCACTCAATGGCTTGGTATCGGTGCGGTCCTAGCAGTGCTCGGTCTTGTCGCAAATGCTGTATTACTCATCGTACGTGGTAGAGTTAAGGAAACTGCTATTCTACAAACACTAGGCTACTCACGTTTCGCTATTGCAAAAATCGTGGTGTTGGAAGGCCTATTGCTTGGGCTTGTCGGAGGTGCTACAGGTGTCCTGGGAGCTCTTGGATTCTTTCATTTCAAGGCATTCACCATCGGTAACGAAGGGTTAACACTGGCTTTATCACCATCTCCTACGGTTCTATTAAGTGGCATTTCTGTCTCACTAACACTTGGATTGCTCGCTTCTCTTTACCCTGCATGGAAAGCCACATCACGCCCCCTTGTCCAGTCACTCTCGCACTAATCACGCTATCATTTTACACCAAACACATCTAACATGTTGCCGTTTACATACGCCCTGAGAAACCTGTTTCGCGATCCTTCACGGCTAGCGCAAACTGTCGGCGGCTCCGCTCTTGTGGTGCTGCTGCTTATCGCGGCTGTTGCACTCAACGAGGGCATGGACTCGGTGCTTTCGGCTTCCGGTTCATCAAAAAATGTCATTCTCGTTGGTAAGGGGTCAGAAGAATCCATCGAGCGCTCCGAGGTGCATCTTGATGCCGAGTCAGCAGCTGCCACCTCCATCCGAGGGCTCGATGGCAGGCTCGGCACGACTGCTGTTTCAGGAGAGATTTACTACCAGGCACCGCTGGAAACGGAGAGTGGTCACAAGGATCAGGCTCTACTACGCGGGGTATTGGAAAAGGCACTTCTCGTACATACAAAGGTGCGACTACTGGAGGGGTATTTCCCTGGTCCCGGAGAAGTCATGGTCGGCCACTTAGCCCACAGAAAACTTGGCGTGGACGCTGATGAGCTTTCCCCAGGAATGCCGGTGAAATTTGGGGATTCACGATTTATAATTTCTGGAGTTTTCGCAGCCCCTGGCACTGTGTTGGAGTCGGAGATCTGGTTTGATCGCAATGACCTTGCCACGCTGACACAGCGCGACACTTTGTCTGCGATCATAATCCGGCTAGACAGCGCGGAACTCGATGATGTGCAGGTATTCTCCCTACAACGCAATGATCTGGAGCTGGCAGCCATGGGCGAAGACGTTTATTACAGCAAACTTGGTGTGTTTTATCAGCCGATCAAAATTATGACCTGGGTCACTGCCGCGCTGGTATCGGCTGGAGCACTTTTTGGCGGACTGAACACTCTGTATGCTGCGTTTGCGGCTCGTATCCAAGAAATGGCGACACTTCAATCTATCGGATACACAAGATTTGCCTTACTCGTATCTTTGATACAAGAATCTTTATTAGCGACCCTGACCGGAACTCTAATTGCCTGTCTGATAGCATACTTCCTGCTCGATGGTTGCACCGTTCCATTTTCCATCGGGACATTCACTCTTACACTCAGCCCACAGGTTATCTTTACGGGTCTCATAACAGGTTCTTTGTTAGGAACTATTGGAACCCTGCCTCCTGCATTTCGCTGCTTACTCCCACCTCTCCCCAAAGCCCTCAGGTCTGCCTGATAAAATTGATAACAAAAAACCAACAAAATCATGAACAATAAAAACTGCATAATTGCAATCGTCGCCATTGCTCTGAGCTCATGCTCTGACAAGAAAGAAACAACAGACAATACTGATATACCCCAAGTTAAGAATGCTATTTCTGATTTGATTATCGAGAACCCACCGGCAGATGCTAAGGGCATTTTTGAAACCCGCAAAGTGGCTTCTCCAGGGGACATAATAACGATCAAAGGAAAAGTTATGGGGAGTGAAACCCCATTGGTCAAAGGGCGAGCAATTATGCTCTTGGGTGACCCCAATATCCTCACCTCATGTGACCTGAAGCCTGGAGACGCCTGCACAAAGCCATGGGATGTCTGCTGCGATAGCCCTGAAGATATCAAGGCCTCGGTATTGACGGTGCAAGTGGTCGATAAAGATGGCAGCCCAGTGAAAACTGGCTTCAAAGGCGTTTCTGGGATTAAAGAGTTAAGCCAACTCGTTGTCACTGGAGTGGTTGCGGAAGGATCTAACAAAGATAATCTACTCCTTAATGCCACGGCAATCTATGTGAACCCATGAGACAACGCATCGCCTATTTGATTCTATCAGCCATACTACTGACTGGCTGTTCTGTGTTACCACCTTCGATATCTCTCGACGATCATGCGACGTGGCAGAGTGTCCCTGCTTGGGCACAGAAGCGTGTGCAAAACCCATGGTGGAAGGCTTATGGGGATACAACACTGAACACCCACATTGCAGGCGCATTTAGTGATAACCCTAACCTTGCTGTCATCGCAGCGAGATTAGATCGCGCAGAGGCACTGCTCAAGCAAGCTGGGTCGGCAACCAAACCACGTTTTGGTCTGGAGTTAGGATGGCGTGATGGCAGAAAACGTGAAGCAGACTTTGGGCCGTATAATCTTGCTCCTTGGGTAGGTGGTGCGCTGTTCTCTTGGGAGATTGATCTTACCGGAAAGCTTCACGCGGCAACACGATCCGCCAGCTACACGCGGGACGCTGCATTTTGGGATGTACATGCCGCGCGCTTACAGCTTGCTAGTCGAATTGTCTCAACCCATTTTCTAATCAAACAACTCAAGGGAGACCTTGCTCTGTTACATGATAGCCATAACGCCAGTGCAGGCCTGGTGCGGGTGACGCGAACACAGAGCAATGCCGGGATTATTGCAGGCACGCGGTTAAGTGAGCAGCTGGCAGCTCACCAGCAAAGCCAACAGGCTATTCATGAGATCGATCGCCTGCACAGGCTCTCAGTTGTCCAGCTGCGCACGCTTCTGGGTGATATGACATCCCCCGTTTCATCAAAATCATCATCACTACCTCACCCAAGCGGTATTTCCAATATTTCGAGCAAGCAGTTGTTAGCAGCACACCCTCGCATACTCGCTGCCGAAGCGCGTGTGAGAGCTGCTTTTCAGATGGAAAAGTCTGCCAAGCTAAACTTGCTGCCCTCATTCCGATTTAATGCTTCAGCTGTGGGTTCAGGAAATTCACTGACGCGTCGTTATAAAATCTGGCAGCATCAAGTGGGGCCGTCACTCGACTTGCCAATCTATGATCCCGCCCGCATGGCACAGGTAAAAGTCAATAAGGCAAAATGTAATGAAGCAGCGGCGCTGTATCGTTCTGAGATAATTAAAGTTCTAGGCGAAATCGATAGTGCTCGAATCAACTATCTAAACCGCAAAAAACAACTCGTATCCGCTCAGCATGAAGTGAGCGCGTTGAAGCGTAGCTATTCACATGCGCAATCACGATTTTCCGAGGGAGTTATTGCTAATGACGAACCACTTCGAGCTAAACAAAAGTTGATTATCGGGCAGATTCGCGAACGTTCAATACACAGAGCCATCCTTAATGATCACATCGCACTGATGAAAGCGCGAGGTGGAGGATAAGAATTGGCTATCATGTTTAGCGGACTGAAAATTTTGACTAGTTTCCGCTCTCTCACATTGACTTCTAGTCAATGACTCCATAACCATCCTGTGCATGGATAACTCAACCGCTTTATTTATTGTCATCGCTCTGTTGGTGCTGTGGAATCTTGACTTTATTTCCTCCATTCTAAACCTGAAGGCTCTCGATCCTAAACTGCCTGAAGAATTTCATGGGGTATATGACGAAGACAAATATGCTAAGTCGCAAGACTACACGCGAGTGTCTGAGCGTTTTGGCATTATCACGGCGACCTATAGTTTGACCCTGCTGCTGGTATTCTGGTTTGTCGGTGGATTTGGTTGGCTTGATGGTTGGCTTCGTGGTTTCGGGTGGAATGAGGTGGTTACAGGCATCAGCTTTGTCGGTGTGCTATTTTTTGGAAATACGTTACTCAACTTACCGTTTCAAATTTACGATACTTTTGTCATTGAAGAACGTTTTGGGTTTAACAAAACCACACCAAAAACTTTTGCGGTTGATCAGGTCAAAGGGTTATTGTTAGGTTCTATTCTTGGCATCCCGCTGCTTGCGCTCGTTCTATGGATTTTTGGCACGGTAGAAAATGCTTGGCTGTGGGCATGGTTGGCATTTACAGGATTCCAACTGCTGATGACATATCTAGCACCGTCGCTCATCCTCCCCTTGTTTAATAAATTTGAACCCATGGAGGATGGTGAGCTCAAGTCACGTATCCAGGACATGGCGAAGGACTGCGATTTCCCACTCACTGAGATTCACGTTATGGATGGATCAAAACGCTCCACCAAATCGAACGCATTTTTCACAGGTTTCGGTAAGCGCAAAAAGATTGCTCTATTTGACACGTTGATAGAAAACCACAGCGTTGATGAGTTGTTGGGTGTGCTTGCCCATGAGATTGGGCACTTCAAGAAAAAGCATATCATCCAGCGCATGATCTTTTCTTTTGTCCAGACAGCGGTGATCTTTTTCCTTCTTGGTGTGGTTACAAGTCAGGAAAGTGTATTTGCACGCAGTCTGTTTGATGCCTTTGGTGTGAGCGATATTTCCACCTACGCAGGACTAGTCTTTTTCACTCTGTTGTTTTCACCTGTGAGCCGTATTCTCTCCGTGATTGGCAATCTAAATAGCAGGAAACATGAGTTCGAAGCAGATGCCTATGCCGCTAATGCACAGGGCACTCCAGAGCACCTAATTAAGGCGCTAAAAAAACTAGCAGCTGATAACTTGTCAAACCTCACACCACATAGTTTTCCTGTTTTTCTAGACTACTCACACCCTCCGATGCTGGTTCGGATCAAGGCATTGAGAAAGCTGGGGAAATAAATAGTAGCCGTATCGTAGATATTGAGTAGTAATTCAGCTTTGAATTTCATAGATGCTCAGATCCTAACAACTACTTGATCTCGATAACCAGCGGTTTGATTTCTTTTCCTTTCTCCTCTTTGAGGGGCCTGTACCATTTTACGTAGTAACCTTTCCACGGTTGAGCTTTAACACCTTTTTTTCTGTTTTCAAGCTGCAGCACACCTTTGCCGTCAAGTGTTGAAAAAATGAATTCTTTATCCTCTTGGGCTGTCATTTCAACTTCAAGTTTGCTGATGCCGTCTGCCGCCAACTCCTTAGAGCTAAAGTCATACTCTTCATAGACTTTGAGCTTAATCGGCTTTCGGTCCTTGGGTCTGGTAATGCGGAAATGATCCCGCTTCATCTTAGCCTTCGCTTTATCTTTATCGTCACCATAGGTTTGGGTTCGATAAAACTCAGGCATCATTACTTTAAAACAAAAATAGATTTTATCATCCTTAAGTGTTCCACGATCCAGAATTTTACCATCCATGATGATGCGGTCACCATCATATTTAATCATAACCTGCACCTTTGCATCACCTGTGGTTTCAGCTGTATATACTACCTCCTTATGATCTAGGCCGGGCTTCATTGTGGTGGTTAAAACCTCATCATCTTTAAGGCGTTTTGAGTATTGTTTGCCTTGGTTGTTCTCGACGACGATCTCGGTATAAATTTTTACCATTTTTGAATGACTGGCACGTTCCTTCCTACTCTTCATTAAGTAAATTGTGCACAGAGCACCAGAATCTACTGTAAAATGAAAGTCGCGCCTCTGGTGGGCTGAAAATATTCCTAGCCACTCACGTTGATCAAGCATGCTTGGTAGTCTCTGCGCATGGGAAAAAGTCATGGTTGAGATGAGTAATATAGATGGAAATATATGTGTAAAAAACCGTTTCATAATGCCCCTAGCTTAGGGGGCGTTTTATAAATTGCCAAGTTTCTTCGAGATTCACCGTTGCACATATTGTTAATCTCTGGAGAATAGCAGTGCAGTCATTATGAACAACGAAGAGTTATCAGAGAAAATAACCCAAACATGCGATTGGGTTCCCGTCCTAAAAGAAGAAATGGGTAAGGTCCTCGTGGGCCAGGCAGACCTTGTTGACCGCTTAATCATCGGGCTTCTATGCAAAGGGCACATACTACTTGAGGGTGTTCCCGGTCTTGCTAAAACGCTCGCAGTCAAGGCTCTGTCGGGTTGCCTGCACACCAACTTTTCTCGTATTCAATTCACACCTGATCTACTACCATCAGATTTGGTTGGCACGATGATCTATAACCCTCAAGAGGCAGCGTTCTCGGCGAAGCTTGGACCAATATTTAGCAACATCATCCTCGCCGATGAAATAAATCGTGCACCTGCTAAAGTTCAGTCCGCCTTATTGGAATCAATGCAGGAAAGACAGGTTACAATTGGTGATACGTCTTACCAGTTACCTGATCCGTTTCTTGTGCTTGCCACGCAAAACCCGATTGACCAGGAAGGAACCTATCAGCTGCCTGAAGCACAGCTGGATCGTTTCCTGCTGAAAGTCACCGTGGGCTACCCCAGTCGAGACGAGGAACTCGTTATTCTGGATCGCATGGCCACTTCTGAGCCAACTTATCAGACCAGCCCTGTTGTAGATGACCAAAAAGTTTCTGAGAGTTCAGATTTGGTCAATCATATCTATATTGATCCAGCTGTGAGAAAATATATTGTAGAGTTGGTTCACACTACGCGTTTCCCGGCCAAAGTTGACACTAATTTGAACAACTTAATCCGCGTCGGTGCATCACCACGAGCAACTATCAATCTGGCGCTCGCAGCTCGTGCTTGCGCATTCATCGCTGGTCGTGCCTTTGTTACTCCGCAGGATGTCAAGAACATGGCACACGATGTATTGCGACACCGCATTCTGCCAAGCTACGAAGCGGAGGCAGAAGATATAAGCACCGACACAATTATAGACCGTATCCTTGCCCGCGTCCCTGTGCCATAAGGCCAAGGCGATACCAAGGATGCCTGTAATCAAGTTTAGTCATCCATGCTTACGCATTGGCACATGCTACCAATTCCTTCGATCCCCTGCTCAACTTGATCACCGGCAGAAAGATATCGCGGAGGACTATAGCCCATCCCAACACCACCCGGCGTGCCGGTGGCAATCACGTCTCCCGGAAGCAGCGTCATAAAACGTGAAATGTAACTCACAAGAAAGGGAACAGAGAAAATCATATCGCTGCTCCGACCGTTCTGTCGCGACTCACCATTGACCTTGGACCAGAGGCTCAAATCTGCTGTATCTGTCAGCTCGTCAGTAGTGACCATGCAAGGGCCAAGAGGGGCAAAGGTATCAGAGCTTTTGCCTTTCACCCATT
>JABHEX010000219.1 GCA_018676385.1 Akkermansiaceae bacterium | reverse complement strand
CACTATGCCCACGATTACGATGGCAACTACGTGCCGCAAGCATACTTACCGAAAGGAAAAACGTATTACTCTCCCACCGAGAACGGTATGGAAAAGCGCATCAAAGAACGCCTAGATTATTGGCGTGAATTATTCCAAAAAAATCACAAGTAGTTACTACATATCAAGTTACATATCACCACGCGTTGATTACAATATTAATTACAGTTTGCCTTTTAGAGATCATGCTAGCATTCGAACAGATCATACTAGCACTCGAATCACCAACGGATGTTTAGCCGAAAGTCTGTTAGTGAATTTAATTTTCAGAAAAAACACTCAAAAATAGTTACTCAACAAAAAACCGCTCCTCCAGAATTGGAAGAGCGGTCGAGTTTTACCAGACTAAAACTCTATTATCTCTGCTTGTGGCGACGCATGATTAGCACCAGAACGCCTATGCCAAGTAAAGCAGAAGAAGAGGTCTCAGGAACGGCATCAACAAGTGCCGGACGAAGTGCCGCATTCGTATTAGTAACAGAGGCCAGCTCAACATTTCCAGAAGTAGAAAAAACAGCAAAGCCATTGTTGTTTGATGGATTATCAATCCAGTCATTAACCACACTCGTCACATTAATGTGTTGTGTAGATGCATTGGTGAAATTGATGGTTCCAAGCACCGCGACTGCTTCATTTTGCACATGTTCATCATACCATGCTAGCTTGTCAGCAGATGCCTGATAATTTGAGTATGAATCTCCCAGCGCAACGATGTTGAGTGTCGCATTTCCGGTCACAGATGTTACCGTAGTTGGTGGGCCACCACCAGAGTTAGGTATCAAAGTTTTGTATTCCACAGCGGAAAGGCTGAGAAATTTGGGTCCAGATGTCACCATAGAGCTGGTATCGAAAGTAGTAACACCCCAATTGAAGTGAGCTGATGATGGCCGTTGGCTCTCGCCAATTGTGAGTAATGGATCAAATTCATTATTTGTTCCAAATTGAATATAGGAATCAGCATCAAAGTTTGCTGTTGCCAGTGTAATGGCAGACGCACTCGCACAGGTGAGCATCAGGGCGGAACTGCCACCAAGTATAGCCTTGGTGGCAGATAAGTAGTAGTTTGTTTTCATAGATTTGTAATTTAGATACGATGGATGCCTTCTGACATCGCTACAGATCATGCCTTATTCTGATGCCTCCCGCTAACGCCGCCTTGCTTTAGATTAGTGTCAGATTAACCAATCCATATCTTTGCCCATGTCACTTGATCGCTAAGAGATAGCAATCAAGCGCAAGACCTTTCTTGCAAAAACAACAAGAATGCAGTCATGCGATTGAGTCACGGGATCTTATCTTTCATGATAACGGTTATGATTTCCTTGGTGGAAAATTCGCCCGCGGAAATAAAAGTCGAGGCCGACGTCTTTAAAGAACTCGATGAAACCTACATTACAGCCACAGCCAGCCTATCAACTTGGCTCGAAACACCTGGGTCAGGCATTTTGCTAAAACGCTCAGACTTTTTTGCCCGTGGAGGTAATGATCTTGGAGACTTAGTTCGATATGACCCCACAATAAGTGCACCTTTCAGCTACGCCAGTGGCGACGGCACATTCGGCTACGCCCAGACTGGTTACAGCGGCTTCAATATTAGAGGCAGCGAAGGCAATCGCATCTTGATGCTCGTCGACGGTATTCGACAGCCTGAGGCATTTGTCTCAACAAGTTTCGCCCAGGATGAAGGCAGTCAAGGAGGCGCTGGGCGAGATTATTATGATCCTGCCATGTTTGAGGCAACCGAAATACTTAAGGGATCCGCCAGCGCTCTTTACGGCAGTGATGCTTTGGGTGGAGTCGTTGCTTTTCGCACACCAAACCCAGATGATTTCTTGAAAAAAAACTACCCAAATTACGGGGGCTTACTACGGGAACAGTATTTCGGGGTAAATGAAAGCTTCGCTACTCAAGGGTTTTTAGCACTGCGACAGAATGATTGGAGCTTCTTGTTAGGGTATGCTGGACGTGATGGAGTGGAAACCACAAATAATGGTAAACTCAAACCCAACCCACAGGAGTTTCATAGTGATAATTACTTACTAAAAATAAACTGGCAGCCTTCCAATATAGATAAACTAGCATTCACTGTTGAAAATTTCTATCGAAACCGATTTGTTAATGCGATAAGCGCCAATGGTTTTGTCACTCCTTTCAATAAAGAAATACTAAACTGGGAAGAACAACACAGAAACCGCTACAGCCTACGCTGGATACACAAGTCTGCTAACAATGCATGGTTCGATGAAATCAATACACATGCATACTACCAAAACACATCCAATAAGAGCCGTAATCACTCTGAGTCAGTTTTCGGACGTATCCGCGACCAGTCGATTTCTTTCAACACAAGTATCTACGGTATTCAGAACCAGTTTAAAAAACGTGTTGGCCGCCACGATCTCACCTACGGTAGCGATTTTTCTGAAAGCCAAAGTGAAAACCATTTTCAGCGAACAGACAACGGTTTGCCGTTTGACCGTAATCGCACCACGTTTGCCCCCACAAGGAATACGAGGTTGGGGCTATTTCTTCAGTCACAATATCAATCATCCGATACAAGCGCTTGGACATGGACCATGGGATTACGTGCAGACTATTTTGCCCTTCAACCGGATGTCAGTGGTGATTACTTAGCTCGTATCAATACCATCAATGCAGGCAGGAATAACATAATGCCTGCTGAGGATATTGCCAATCTCACCTTTTCACCACGGCTCGCAGCTAGCTACAAAATAAGCGATACGAATACAGCGTATCTGGAATATTCCTACGGAGTTCGCAATCCAACGGCGGAAGAAATTTCCATGGTATTCGATCACCCCCCATCAGCTACAAGCCCTGTAGGGACGATTACACTGCCTAACCCAGACCTAAAGGAAGAACGTAACCATAATATTGAACTTGGTTACAAAAATCAAAGTGCCCATAACCGTTTTTCCTGTGCCGTCTACTATAACCGCTACTCAAATCTGATCGAGAACGGTGTGATCACTGGCAATACGGCACCTGACGGCAGGGATATTCTCACCACTCTAAACAGCGGCACGGCAGAAATCTACGGATATGAACTCACCGCAAGCTGGCAGCTTGAAAAATTAACATCCAGAATGAAGGGGCTAGAGTTCGGCGTCACAACTGGTCGCTCATGGGGTGTAAACCGAGAAAAAAATACATGGCTCAATAGTATCGATCCATGGAAAAGCTCAGCCTGGATTGGCTACACTTCTACTGACGATTCCTTCGGCACTCGTCTTACCGCCATTTATGTTGATGCCGTTAAACATGTTGATGACAGCTCAGGCGGTCCATTTTTTCGCCCACCTTCGTACTTCACCCTCGATCTCAGCGCCTACTGGAAAATCACCGGAAACCTAACATTGCAAGCAGGCGTGATTAACCTCCTAGACGAGCAATATTGGACATGGGGAAGCTCACGCCGAGGAGGAGGACATATAACAAATTCTGCGGCCATCACCGATCGTACAACAGCACCAGGAACCCATGGGTTTATTTCTGCCAGCTACCAATTCTAACCTAACAAAAAAATGACACGAAAATCAATATTACGCAACTCCCTGATAACCACTGGCATCGCATTGGCCAGCCCAATTATCCATGCCAATGAATCAAACTTTAAAAAAGACCGAGCCGCAATCCTCGCCTTAGCAGGGAAATTTGAAATTACATTCAATTTTCACGAAACCTACTCGACGACTCATGGTTATGAGATAAAAACCAAAAAATACAGAGAGAAAGCCCATGAACTTGTAAAAGTAGTCGAGGATACAGATACTCGCATTGTGCTTCAACACTTGCTCCAAGTGGAAGGAGATGAAGGTTCTATGGTAGTCAAACACTGGGGCCAAGTATGGACATTTGAAGATAAAGAAATTCTTGAATACCAGGGTGAAACCACTTGGAAAAAAAGACAGATCAATACCGATGAAGCACGTGGTACATGGAGCCAGTATGTCACTCAAACTGATGATAGCCCACGCTACGAGAGCTATGGCAAGTGGGATCACTCAATGGGGCTAAGCCAATGGGTTTCAGGGCAAACGAATCGTCCACTCCCACGCCGTGAATATAAAACCCGGAAGGATTACGACATCCTGGTTGGAATCAATAGTCACATCATTACCCCACAGGGATGGGTTCACGAACAAAGCAATCGCAAGCTGGTAAAACGTGATAACAAACAACATTACCTCTGCCATGAACGTGGTTTCAACACCTATTTCAGGGTGCCTGATCACGATTTTTCTGTCGCCGAGAGTTACTGGAAAACTCACTCAAAATTTTGGAAAAGTGTTCGTGCTCACTGGATGACACATATCAATAAATCTAACGACGTGAAGTATACAAGCAGAATCAATGGCAAAAGCATGCGTAAGGCACTACATATGCTCATGGCTGATCCAGAGGAGAAAAAAGCTGCCGCCCCAGAGGATATACCCAAAACTCTGACACCCTATTTAATAAAAGATCGATAGTCCTAACAATCAGCAACAGATCAACCAGCCCCGCCTTGCTCAAGCTCGGCGGGGTTATTGTTATCCCAGAACAAACAAAATAATGCCGCTCAAACGTGTGAAATTAGCCGCTAACTAAAGACAAGGCAGCGACAGCAATAAATATCATTTCAGTGAATCATATAGGCGATCTGTAAATCATAAATTCTATTCGCATCAAACTAACAATTGAAAAGTCATGATTGAAATTCTCGCTAATCTTCTCGTCTTAACACTCTTTCTCGTTACCTCCTTTTGGGCAATCCTTGGCTATTAAAACGTAACCTCGTGATAGTAATTTTCATTTCATAAAAATACATGCGCATAAATGATTCCATACTCATTCTCTATGCCAGCCAGACCGGCACAGCAGAAGACCTCGCCAAAGATACCGAGGAGCAACTTGTCGAGCTTGGTTACATAGTCAGATGCCTCGATTGCTACGACACAAATCCTACATTTCTACGTGAACATAAAACCTGCATACTCATTGCAAGCACATGGGCAGACGGAGACCCCCCTGATGATGCTGAAACATTTTACAACGACCTAGAAAACAACAAAAATCTTGATTTATCCCATCTCCGCTTTGCCGTCTTCGGACTGGGAGATTCAGCTTATGAGCAGTTTAATGAATGTGGCAAAAATTTCGATCGGATGCTCAAAGAGCGTGGAGGTTCCAGAATGCTGCCGCGTGTCGATTGCGATGTCGATATGGATGCCCCCTTTGACCAGTGGGTTAAGGATCTCACAAAGTGCCTTGCAATAGACATAGTTGACAACTGTTGATTTCGATAGCCCAGAATATAGGCTAAGACAACTCACCTTCTTGCAGGTGACTTACATGAAGGTTTTTCTAATCTTCATTCTCCATTTGAGAAGAATCGCCACCACATGTGTGATACCCAAATTCCGCTGCCGCACAAATTTCATGCCACAGATTTGAGTGCTTAGCACATGCAATTGACATTTCAAAAATGACGCCCCCCAGAGAGTGATAGCAGCGTAAAACTGAACACTCCACTCCTCGCTTCATCATTTTGCAAATTTGAATTGTGTGAATCATTGCTACATCTACCCGAAAAACATGATGATCACCCACACATGTAACCTCGCCCTGCCAGATCCTTATCTCTCTGATTAACCACGCACAAAGCATGTCGACATGATCACTAGCAATTCTCAATTCAGGCATGATTTCTGTGCCCGTAAGCCCCTGTAATATAATACTAACGGGATGGTTTGCGGTATCGTTTCGTATACGCTCTCTCCTTACTCGACAACAAGGGCAGATGTTTAATTTGATGCAGTCTGCATCCCGCACTGCCCGCAGCTTCATGTCTGATAGCAAGTTCGATGCATACGCCTCAGTGACAAGATTATATGCCTTTTGGTTAAAGTATTCAGGAATCCATATGACAGAAAAACTGTTTGGGCTGTCTGTGAAATCACATTCTATAGTACCAGCACCTAAACGAGATTTTTCCTTAGCATAAACTCTTGATAAATTTTCGGTATTTAATCTGATTCCTACTTCTGGCCACTGAAGTTCATAACCTTCATCAAGATTTTCAGGTGAAAGCTGTAATGTATCCACAGCCATATCAGCACCATGCACGGATACCATTAAAAATCCCCGTCCAAAATCATTAAAATGATCCGTAATATGATTACCGAAACCATCCAAAGATAAAACCCTATCACTATAAACACCAAGGTGCATATCATCATTTTTCATCGCTATTTAATTATTAATTACGGCCTCCGTAGTATGTCCATATTGCAACACAACCTAGAAATTTACACATGCGCTCCCTTGCCTTCCAATAGCGATTAAGTGCCTAACATTTCAGCTCCTACATCATGTATGATACATATTCCGATGGCTTAACTCCTTTCTCCATTACAAATGCTTTAGTGAAATGGCTAAGACTGTTGTAGCCCACAATTAAAGCAGCCTCCGTAACATTGGCCTTACCTCCCAATAATAACCTTCCTGCTTTCTCAACTCGCAAGGACCGTAATTTACGTGAAATCGTCTTACCCGTCTGCTGTGAGTAGAACCGACTCAAGTAATGTTTTGCGCAGCCAATATCGCCAGCGAGTAATTCCAATTCAAGTGGCTGATCGAGATGCTCTTCAAGCCAGTGATGTACGGCATCAATCCTCTCATGATTGACTCGTCTCCGGTTTACACAGAACGGCTCTGCTTCTTTTTGTCCTGCAGGTCTAAACATATGAAGTGCTACTATTTCAGATACCTTTGCAGCATACCAAATCACTCTAGCTTGATCCTCGCACGGGGGATCTGCCAACTGCATTGCCATATCACGTTCGCTAGAACTCATCGCCCTGAGAAAACCAACGGGGCTCTCCGCTAATTCACCCCTCGAGTCGGTCGATATGAGCGATTTTCTAAGGGCCTGGAAGATACTCTCCACCCCCTCTCCTAGAGTTTTTTCAAGCCATTCGGGACTTATACTCAAAACCACAAACTCGTGAGATGACTCCCCTGGCAAGCGTGTAGCCATCAAATCATTATGAGACCAGCACATGGAAATGGTGGATGATACAAGCGACAATCTTGTCCTCTCACCCATAACAACTCCGCAACCCTGCAAGTTAAACACCACATTTAACTCTCCCTTTCTCAGAGCAGAACTCCAATCCACGGCGTTTGATTGTCTCCTAATACCATACCACATCAAAATCCAGCCAGGATCACATGAGGATACCTCGCTCTGCAAATGCTCACGCTGAATCAAATTATCACGCATTTAAAATCTCAAAAAACTACTAAAGTCAAACTTTGTTATTGCAATTGATTCTCAATTGCAATAGAAAAAAGAGGCAGCCTACCTTCTTTATGTTTAAAGACCTATCACCACTCAAAAAATATGATAATTTGCAATATTGATTCTCGAATCCAAAAACAATCACGTACTCAGATTCCACAGCGTATTCTCAGATTGCGAGAAGCATCCCGCAAAGCTAAATCACATCAAGAGAAATTGAATTTTTTACTGCCCACGAATACAAGTGATAACGGTGACCTGAATAGAGAGAAACCTGCTTAAATAGGATATAGCATGCTAACAGAATCTACTTGTGTGATCCGCACTGCTCACCGAGCTGAAGCGATTGCAGGTTGATGGCTACATTGTGCACACGATGAATACGTAT
>JABHEX010000218.1 GCA_018676385.1 Akkermansiaceae bacterium | reverse complement strand
TTAATTGAGGCGGATGAAAAACTTCTTAAAGAGGGGAAGTCAGGTTGTTTTCCCCAGATCGAAAGACAGTTTGCTTTTGCAGTGGCTAGCCTGATTACGCGCAGCCCTAAAACTGCCGCTGCTATGATGAAAATTATGGCAGATTCCTATCCTAAGACACTTCATCCCAAGTTGTTTGGTGCTTTCCTTAGTCGTGGTTCCTACGATATGTTAGGAAACGCATCTAAGCAGCGGGCTAAAGCAATTGAAGTCATCGGAGGGCTTCTGCAAAAGCATCCTGCTAACCCACTCGTTTTGGGTTTCTGGCTATCATTACATGCTGAGGCGCCGATCGGAATTGAGTTTATCAAAAAAGAAGTATTACCCGAGGCGAGAAAGCTTGTTGAAATGTGCCCTAAAGTGCCATCGTGGCATCATATGCTTGGCCACTATGAGTGGAGAGCAGGCAACTACCATATGGCGCAGCGTGCATTTACAAAAGCCGCCAAACTTTATGAAGGTTGGATGAAGCGCGAGAGAATATCGCTTAATGATTGCGAGGAGTATGTGCGAGCTAAGTGTTATCTTGCTAATACGCTATACCAACGTGGTGATTTTGATGCCGCCATGAAGGTGGCCAAGGACCTGCGTGCCATGAAGCTGGATCCTACTCGGCCAGCATCTGAGGGTAATCAAATTCTTCTCTGGCGTGCCTATACCTTACCTGCCCGCCTCTATATTGCTCGTGCGGCAGAGGGTGATCTCAGCAGTGCATTAAAAAGTTTGCCTGATGCTAAAGAGCTAAGTGTATTTCTGAATCATCCTAAATTTCCTACACTAGCGGGTAGCTTTACTGATGCACTACGATTCTACATTGGTTGTCGTAAAGCACTCAATAAGGGAGATCTTATTGCTGCAAAAAGCCTACACAAAGTAAATTACCATGGGCTGGTTGCAAAAATAGCTAGTGTGCTAGAAGGAGTGAAGCGGTCATCTGAATTTGGGCATTACTACCGAGCAGCTGGTGCGCTTGCTGTGTATGATATGGAACTCTATGGCTTAATCGGCATGCATCAGCAAAAGATTATGCCGGTTACTACAGCGAATCATTTCCGCTCAGCACGAGATAAGCAAATCACACCCTCGATGATGATGCCCCCACTTGTTGTTACACATATGGAAAACCGCCTTGCGGAATTACATTTTAAGCTTGGGAGCAGAAAGAATGCCAGTGATGCCTATCTTGAAGCGTTGAAGCATTACCCTAACAATATGGATACCTTGCGAGGGCTCAAGGTATGTTACCTAGCCATGGGGGAGCAAAAATTAGCCGATCAGGTTCAGGCGAAGATCGAGCGGGTTAGTTCAGAGAATGATTAATGGCTATTTACCTGAAGGCGGTTATGTCATCACTGCTGATGCCGCGTAATTCCATGGAACGTATAATAGTGGATTCTATTAAATTGTTGGGGCATGATGCACCTGCTGTAACTCCGATAACGATAGGTTGTTCCTTGAGCATGAGGCCTGGGTAATCGCTTTTGATCTCTGCCTTGTGCTCTAAGTCATAGTGGATAATGCTTTCCAAGGACTCAAGGCATTTGGCGTTACGGATGAAAAACGTGGGTAGGTTCTCTTCCCCGATCTCCGCGAGGTGTGTGGTGTTAGAGCTGTTGTAGCCGCCGACAACAAGCAGCAGATCCATCGGGCTTTGGTCTTTGGTGTTGAGCATTTGGAACAGGGCGTTTTGACGTTCCTGAGTGGCCCCGCATATGGTGTCAAATACGTGGTATTTTTCCTCAGAGCCGTCTCGTTCAATAACTGCTTTTCGAACACGCACTTGTAATTCCTCTGTCTCACTTTGCAGCATGGTTGTTTGGTTAGCCACTCCCACAAAAATCAAGTGTAGATCCGGATCAAATCCATCCGAATAGGCACCGGCGAATTTTCTCAAAAAATCGTCTCGGTCGCCTTTACCTCGGATGTAATCACTCACGTAATCGGCATCTTTTAATGAGAGAATGATTAGGTAATGTCCGTTCTTTTCAGCACCAAGGGCGCGGGATGCCGTGGCTCTGGTTTCCTCATGATCAGCCTTACCGTGAATGATTGAGGTGACTTCATTTTTGGCGTAGTCGCGCACTCGACGCCAAACCTTCATGACGTCACCACATGTGGTGTCAATGACGTGACATCCAATTTCGCCTAGCCTGTCCATAAAGCTCATCGGTGCACCGAATGCTGGTACGATCACGACGTCTTGATCGTTGATGTCGTCGTATTCCTCAGACATTTTTCGCCACGGCAGTGAAACGATACCCATATCGCGTAATTGCGTATTGACCTCAGGGTTATGAATGATTTCACCAATCAAAAATATACGCTGATCTGCGAATACTTTACGTGTCGCGTAAGCGAGGTCGATAGCGCGTTCCACGCCGTAACAGAAACCGAACTGCTTTGCCAGTCGGATCGTGGTATTCCCGATGGTTATTTGACCGCCATGCGATCGAATTTTTTCGACGATGTTTGAACGGTAGTGCTGTTCAACCTCTGCTTGTACAAGGGCCATTACATCCGGGCGGCGGACGTTGACACGTTTACGTTTTTTGGGTGCTTGCTTAGAAGGAATATCACTCATGATTTAAAAAGCGAAGCTACGCTAAACCGGTGAAAAAGCACGTGCTAATTTTGACTGTCATTGCGAAAAGGGAGCGAAAGTAAGATGAAAATTAACATGGCTAAGCCAACGAGCAGTGGAATGTACCATGGCCATGAGGGCATCAGGTCAAGTAAGCTTGCTTGACTGGGCTTTGATTTAAGAAAACCGTAATTCGTATCAAGGATGTAGTTTGCGGTCATCGCCACTGCAGCATAGCTTAATAATAAAATAAATGTCCTCTTCACAGCTCCCTTCGCTGGTCGCCATCCGAGACCTATAGGTATAATGATCGCAGTGATAACAACCACGCCATGTTGTAGGAAAAAGGTAAAAAATATGGGGTGGGGAAATCCGTAAGCTAGGTCAGGTGTCAACAGCCCCTGAAGAGTCCCTGCGAGCCCCCAGAAATAGGCAAGTTCGCAGAGTAGCGGCTTACGTGTAATGAGCGCGAAGCCACAAATAAATGCTGCTATATCGCATAGGTGTAATGGAATAATGGCATCGAGCGTGATTTGGGTCCCATAGGACAATAAAGCCATTTGATTGATGGGATAGGCAGCAAAGCAGCAAAACGTTAACAGCCCGAGTGATGCCCGAGATTGAGGTAGGTGTTCACCTAAACGGCAATTACGAATGACGACTAAGGTGATCACAATTAGTACTACAAGGATACCAATGTGGGCAGGGCCATAGAGATCAATTGCGCCAAACATTGCGTATATTTACCCTAAATCCAAAACTCACCCAACTGTAAACTTGCGTGATTGCGTGTGAAGCGTTTCACTGGTGATCTCATGTCAGCCAGCTTGCAAAGTATGATGATCCGCGCCTCCGCAGGCAGCGGTAAAACTTGGCAATTGTCTAACCGCTTCCTTGCACTGATGGCGTTGGGTGTAGCACCTGAAAAGATCATTGCTTTGACATTCACCCGTAAGGCAGCTGGGGAGTTTACTGGTCGAATTATGACTCGGCTGGCTGAGGGTGCAGAGTCAGCTCGTGGAGCCAGAAAATTGGCAGGTGAAATTAGTGTGGTTATTCATGGTAATGATGAAATTCCTGCCATGGTGAAAGGTGATCTTGTCAACGCCCCGGAGATGGATCAGGCATTTTTTCAGGCACTTCTGCAGAAGCTTGTTGCATCGCTCGATCAGCTTGCGCTTTCTACACTCGATAGCTATTTCGTACGTATTGTACGGAACTTTGCCCTTGAGCTTGGATTAAGTGGATTTGATTTAATGGAAGATGATGCTATTTCCAGTGAGCGTCTTAACGTGATGGCGACGATATTTTCTAATGAGCACACACGTAAAAATGAGCGTTTAGCATTTTTAGATGCGTTTAAACAAGCGACGTGGGGCGAGGAAGAAAATCGGTTGTGCAAGACTCTGGAGGAGTTCGTCAAAAATCATCAAAACCGATGGTTGATAGCTCCCGAAATCACGACATGGGGTGGGGAGAGTCGTCTCTGGCCAGACGGATGCCCTCTTCCGAAATGTGATATTAAAAAAACAGCTCAAGTTCTGCGTTCGATGCTGGGTGAGCCATATTCACCACACAAGACATATATGAAAGGATGGGTCACGGCTTGCAACCTACTTGAGGATTACACTCCAGGAATTCCATTGAAAACAAATGCCCAACTTGGTCGAGCGATTCCGTTTTGGGATCATTACAAGCATGGAGGTCTGATCGAAGAGAAGCAAAAATATGAGATCTCGGAGGAGATGGGGCAGTTGATAACGGATTTGTTAGGATCGTATATACGTTCAGAGATCGAAATCTGCATGAGGCGTACGCAGGGGCTTTTTGGCGTAATATCTGCTTATGAAAATCGATACCACGAGCATGTTCGTAGTAGGGGGAGGCTATGTTTTTCTGATCTGACCCTGCTGCTTGCGGGTAAAGGGGCGATGCGGTTGTGGGAAGAGGGTTCACGTCAACTAATTGATTTCAGACTCGATGCTCGCTATGATCATTGGTTGTTAGATGAGTTTCAAGATACTAGCCAGCCGCAATGGCAGGCGATTCGTCATCTTATCGATGAGGTAATGCAGGACACAGAGGGTGATAG
The DNA here is from genome assembly GCA_018676385.1 of Akkermansiaceae bacterium. Lineage (GTDB taxonomy): Bacteria > Verrucomicrobiota > Verrucomicrobiia > Verrucomicrobiales > Akkermansiaceae > Oceaniferula. The sequence goes on along the minus strand of JABHEX010000218.1, from coordinate 1,159 downwards.
GTCGCTATTTGTTGTTGGTGACAGCAAGCAGAGTATTTATGGTTGGCGTGGCGGTGAGCCAAAGCTGTTTGACGATCTGCGAGACCACTATGGAAAGCAACTCGCTGAGTGGGGGATGGATGCGTCTTACCGTTCGTCAAGTCACGTGCTGGATCTGGTTAATGATGTCTGTGATTTGTCAGGTTCAGAATGGAGTAAAATTTTCCCTGATGCGTCTATTGGTCGGTGGTGCTATCAAACGCACATTCCCGCCAAAAAGCTTATGGGGCATGCTATGGTCATCGAGACCGCAGCTGCTGTTGATGCAAATTCTGATGAAAAAACAGAAGCTCGCTATGCTGCGATGTGGCAGATCATAGAAAAAGTTGATCCTATAGCGAGAGGGTTGACTTGTGCTGTGCTAGTGACAAAAAATGCGCAGGTCACTGCTGTAGTCGATTACTTGCGGAGAAAGCTCTCAAACATTCATGTGGCCTCGGAGTCAGAAACAACTTTAGCCGACGGGCCCGAGGGAGCGGTGATCCTAGACCTGTTCCGCTGGTTACAAAATCCGGCTCATGAGTTTGGGAAAATCCACGTCGAACTCTCACCACTCATATTGGTAGTTCAACAAATCACTGGAACCGAAGATAGTAATGATCAGTGGCGATGGCTCACGAACGAAGTGTCACGCCGCGGTGTTGAGTCGCTGGTTCAATCGCTTGTTGCTGGTCTGTTTAATAGCTGTGATATTTCTCCCTACGGTGCATCTCGGCTCAATGAGATCCTCACAGCAGCCCACGGTTTTTCAACCAGAGGGGGAAGTATTGCTGACTGGGTAAAGATGCTTGAATCACGCAGCCTGCGGGAAAGCACACGCGACGGTATGATTCAGGTGATGACCATTCATAAGTGCAAGGGACTTGGTTTTGATGTGGTGATTCTCCCTGAGCTGAATCAGGCGAAGGCGTTCACCGATGCGGGGCAGCTTGGAGTGCTTGAGCGCAAGGGTCATCAAGGCTCCACCGAATATATTATCAAGAAGCCTAACAAAGCAATCTGCGATGCTGAACCAAAACTATCACAAATGATGCAGGCGTGGGAGGCTGAGCAATGCTATGAGCGATTTTGTAATCTCTACGTGGCGCTCACCCGGGCGGTGCATGCTAGCTACTGTATT
>JABHEX010000217.1 GCA_018676385.1 Akkermansiaceae bacterium | reverse complement strand
TCTTTCCATAAAGCACCAGCTTGAACCTTGAGAATATTGCGCTTTACATCAAGCTCCATTTGATTCCATGATGATGTGTTAATGACAACACCGCCAGGGTAAATGACATGTCCACCCATGCTATGCCTCGCACCGGCAATTGATACCTTAAGGCCATCATCTTGAGCCCTTTTAAGAAGCTCTTCGAGCCGTGCTTCGCGCTGCTGTTTTTCCATAGAGATGTCAAAAATCTCGCTAACAGTTGTCTGATTTAAACGACTTGCATCGTCTATACTACCAAAAGCTAGCTGCTGCTCTAGTTGATTGTCCTTTGAGATTGTCTTACCCAAGTGAAGTGCAGGTCTTGCCAGAAAGGCGACCACAGAAACTACCCCAATCATCACACAGCGCCGCTTTATCTTTTTATGCATATCATAACTTTAGTCATTCACTTCTATGATTGATCACTCTCAACCCAAGCCAATAAATATTAAATTCGTGAAAGTTGGAAAGGTTTTTATCCACGGTCTAGTATGATTCATGATCATGAGTATTATTTCCAAAATCATACACTTAATTCTCAAATTTGTTTTTGTTGCCGGGTTCACAAGTTTTTCAGCAACAGCAAATGTTCAAACGCTCCCAAAACCCGATGCCGAGGGCTGGATCAATCTATTCAATGGTAAGGACCTTACCGGGTGGGGTGGCGACCCAAAAGTTTGGAGAGTAAAAGACGGCTATATTTCTGGAGAGATCAAGAGATTGAAAGGCGGAAACACTTTTCTGGTCTACCAAAATAAAGATCTTTCCAATTACATTCTTGAGGCTGACATACTCTTGGTTGCCAATAAAGGAAACAGCGGAATCCAATACCGATCAAAACACTCCGAAAACGGCACAAACAAATGGGTGGTTAAAGGCTACCAAGCTGATTTTGCAAATGGCTGTTGGGGAAAGCTCTACGAAGAAGGCGGCCGCAAAACTCTCGTATGGAGATATAAAAATAAACCCCCTCACATCAAAGCCAACGATGAATGGAACAAATACCGCATTACCGCGAATGGATCAAAGCTGAAGCATGAACTAAACGGCACGGTAACGATCGAACTCGATGATAAAAATCAAAAAAGGGCCGCCAAAGATGGGGTAATAGCATTACAATACCACTCGCCTGGGGGATTTGAAGTTCGATTTAGAAATATTCGAATCAAATTACTGGGGAAAAAATAATCAGAATTTTGCTCAAATTATCAGCAACTCGCGATGCGCCGGCAATATCATCAGCCGCCATTACTAATTACTCACTAGTAATTTTTTTATCAAAAATGTGAGAGAATAGTCTCAACGTCGAGTAAAGTATATGATACCGCTGACTCTTCCTTAAAAATTGCCTTGGCGAAGCGAAACGGATTGTTAATGTCATAAATACCCACTTAGAATTTTATCTTTCTCAGTAATTCCACATATCATCCAGCATGGTTTACACATCGACTCAGCAATATGCCCTTATTTGCCTCCTGTGTACAATCGTAACTGCTGTGCCTGCATCAGCAGTCGCTCCCGACTTCAAAACACAGATTCAACCTATCCTCGAAAGCAACTGCGTACGCTGTCACACAAAATCAAAGGTCAAGGGAGGCCTGCGTATGGACACCTACGAAAAAATCATGGAAGGCGGTGAGACTGCTGATGCTATTGTGCCCGGTGATCCCACAAAAAGCGAAATACTCATCCGTATTCACCTGCGCCCAATTGACGAGGGAGTCATGCCCGATGAAGGGAAAGCACTCGAACCTGAAGAAGTTACATTACTCGATGCATGGGTAAAAGCTGGAGCAAAATGGCCGCAAGGTATCACGCTAACAGAAAGGAAACCTGTGAAACCCAAACGTGTCACTATGCCAAAGAAGGCGCCCGCATCCAATATCGAGGCTGCTGCATTTCTCGACGATATTTTGCGGCGCGAAAATGCGGATACCGGAGTCGTCAATACGAACCCCATCACCGACGCGGCTTTTTTGAGGCGGGCTACCATCGACCTAATCGGACGGATACCAACCGTAAAAGAAATCAAGGAATACGATGCCTGGGGCGACAACCGGCGATATAGACTCATCAAAAAACTCACAGCACACCCACGCTTCGCAGATCGCTGGACAATCTTCATGGCAGACATGTTGCGAATTCGCTCAAACGTCACGGGAGGCAATCAATTACTCGCCTATATCAACGGATCAATTGAGCAGGAAAAGCCATACGATAAGCTCGTGCGCGAGCTAATTAGCGCCTCAGGCAGGGCCAACTCAAACCCAGCTGTGGGATACATCCTTGGCGATGATGCACAGCCGATGGAACTTGCTGCCTCTACCTCCCAAATATTCATGGGCGTCCGCATCGGCTGCGCCATGTGCCACGACCATCCATTCGACGACTGGGAACGAAAAGACTTTTACGACCTCGCCGCCTTCTTCGGCAAAACAGTCAAGATACAGGGACGTCGAAATAATCGTTCGGTCTACACCACCGAGGGAAATAAAATGACCGTCCTCTGGCCGCCAGAAGATGTGGCAGAAGCCGACGATCGCAAACCTGTGAAACCACGTTTTCCTTTCCAAATTACTAACTCTAAAAAGTCGCCGCACTACATCCAACGATTCAGAACCGCCAGGCTCGCCCATAGTAACAAAAAATCTAATGCTAAGAAAAACGCATCTCTCGATGCACTACTCGATGCTATTGAGCCCAGCGTTGGCAAAGCTGATGATCCTGTGCTCAAGGAAGCCAAGGTGGAGAGCAAAAAACTCAATGTCCACGCAGACATCTATAAGTCCAGCGAGCTTCGTGATCAGCTCGCGCAACTCATCACTGATCCCAAAAACGACTTCTTCGCCCGCGCCTTTGTGAACCGCGTTTGGGCAGAATTAATTGGTCATGGATTCGTTGAACCGCTCGATAATTTTTCCGACTACAATGAGCTACATCACCCTACCACCCTTGATTTTTTGGCGCAGGAATTTATCGCGTCAGGCTATGATTTCAAAACCTTGGTGCGCATCATAACCTTATCTGATACCTACCGCCGTAGCGCCCTTCCCGCAGGCACACCCATTTCTGTCCGCGAGAAAAGCGAGTTGAATTTCGCCGCCGCTCCAATACGCCGAATGCTTGGCGAAGTGCTCTACGATAGTATCGTGACCGCAGGTCACCTCGAGGACTTCAAATGGCCAAAAGGTGCAAACAACAAATTAGTCACCCGCGACATCCGAGTCCCAACGGGCGATTTTAAAATGGTGGAAGCCGGGCAACCTAAAATGCAGGATCAGCAGCCAGCAATGCGCAATGATGGTTATGATTTAGAGTCATCCCTGCAAATCAATTTCAATTCGATACTGAACAGCAAAGAACAAAACGAACTCGCATCCATGAGGGCAAAATCAGACGAACAGATCAAAGCTGAAAAAATGGCGGCAATACAACAAGAACAGCAGCGTAAGGTCATGCAATATAAGACCGCAACCATCACTGAAACAGTCGACGACAACCCACGCTTTAGCAGCGCCATGCGTATGGCTACCCCCGCCCCACCTGCACACTTCCTTCGTGTGTTCGGCCAGCCCTCCCGAGTAGGCTTAGGTGAGTTTCGTGATGACGCTGCCTCACTTCGGCAACAGCTGATGATGCTCAACGGTCGCATCACTCACGAAGCCTCCCGTGTGGGCACACTGGAACCCTTGAATCGACTTCTTAAAAAAGACCAAAACCTAGCCATAGATTGGGCTTATCAGGAAATCCTAACACGCCTTCCAAGCTCTGAGGAAAAAATCGACGCCCGATCCATTGTCAACAACACCCCGGAAGGCATGGCTGACCTGCGCTGGGCACTTCTCAATAGTAACGAATTTAAATTTTTGCCATAATAACTAAATCCTAAAACCATGTCCTGCAACGATTACCTATACACTCGACGCCGCGCTCTAAAGGCATTTAGCGCAAGTATTCTTGGTATCCCCCTGAACCAGATATTAGCTAATACAAATTCCAATAACGCCAAGGCAGAGCACATTATTCTCTTTTGGAACAGCGGCGGCATGAGCCACCTAGATACCTGGGACCCCAAACCCGGACGTAAGGTTCAGGGCGAGTTTAACCCCATCAAGACCACCGTTGATGGCATGGAGATCTCGGAGATTTTTCCTCAGCTCGCCAAGCAGATGCACCACGCAGCCCTGATCCGCTCTATCTCAGGAACCAATGGCGATCACGGGCGCGCGCAATACGAGCTCCAAACCGGATTCAACCAGTCACCCAATATACTGCACCCAGGCATCGGCTCATTGGTCGTGCATGAGCGCGAGCCACTCGGCGACCTTCCCGCCCTCGTCAGTATCAGCGGCCAACCCGCCCGCGCAGGTTACCTAGGACAGAAATGCGAGGCCTACTTTGTCGGTCGCCCAGGCCAAAAAGACCCTTATCTCTCATTCCCAGAGGGCATCAGCCACGCACGCGGCATGCAGAGGCTACAAATCCTCGAAAAAATGAATCGCCGCAATACAGCCCAGAAAGGAGCCGCCGAATTAAAAGCATCACAAACCGCTCTCAAGGACGCCGTCAACCTGATGGAAAGCCCAGCCCTAAAAGCCTTCGAACTTGATGAAGAAAATCCTAAAACAATCGAAAAATACGGTAATACTGAATTTGGTCGTGGTGCACTGTTAGCCCGACGCCTTGTTGAAAAAGGAGTCCGATTTGTGCAAGTAAATCGTGGCGGTTTTGATAATCATGGCAATATTTTTGAAGCCATGCGTAACCACGGCGCCACTATGGACCCCGCCATCGCCTCTCTCATTTCTGATCTCAAAGCGAATGGCATGATTAGCAAAACACTAGTCGTCGTTCTCAGTGAATTCGGGCGCACACCACGTATCAACGATGGCGGCGGACGCGACCACTGGGCACGTTGCTTCAGCTGCATGATGGCTGGCGGCGGTCTCAAAGGAGGCACGATCGTGGGTGCATCCGACGAAGATGGAATGGCACCAGCCGAGCGGCCTGTCAAAGTCGCCGACCTACATGCCACACTCTGCCACGCTCTCGGAATCGACATGAAAAAAGAACTCGAAACTCCTCAAGGTCGCCCAATGCGCCTTGTCCGCAAAGAAGCCACACCCATCCACGAATTGTTCGCATAGCAAAAAAATGTGTAAACCCATCCCCTGCCTGCTACTCCCCCTCTTTCTGGCGCTCCCCCTCTTAGCTCAAACGACTGGAAAGCCCTCAAAAATTAACGAGCGTGGATCTATCATTGAGGATCGATCCGCGCGGAAGCTCCTGCAAGCAGGTGATGCCCGTATTGAACTAGGAGAGAATCAGAAAGCACTCGAAATTTGGAATTCAGTCGTAGAACGATACCCGCGCAGCCAAATCCGTTTCGATGCCCATCTGCGACTCGGCGATCATCTCCTCACGGAAATCAAAGACTTCGACAAAGCCCGCCTGCATTTTGAGGCCGCCACAACCGACAGCAATGAAAACGATAAACAACGCTCTTATGCTTTTCTGAACACCGGTATCTGCTTTTATGAAGCTGGAAATTACGGGAAATGCTTTAGTATTATGCGCGATGTCATCAAGCAGTTTCCAAATTCATCAGAAGTCAACGAAGCCTACTACTATATAGGCCTTGGCCACTTCAAACTAAACCACTACAGCAGAGCAATAGAAGCCCTCGAAAAAGTTGGCACCGCCCTCTCGGCCAAGGACTCACTCATCGAAAAAGTGGAAGCAGGGAAACGTCTTTATGTTAGGATTGATGACCAGGACTTCGCAATTCTAGAACCCGGAACCCGTATCAAAATTAGCTGCCAAACCAAAGGCGGAGACAAGGAAACACTCTTTTGCGATCCAGTAGGGCGCAATGCTCGAATCGCCCTAGGTCGTATCTCCACCGAGCTGAATCATGCCACACCCGGTAATGGAATCCTAGAAGTCCGTGGCAACGACCAGATCACTATCACTTATGTCGATGCCCATACTGCCAAAAAAGGCTTTAACGAAAAACGCCTCAAGCAGGTTATGGTGGTTGGCAATGGGGTCGCCCGTATCACTGATGGCTCCTACCAACGAAACCTACCCGCCGCTGTCCTCGGCAAACCTCTCCACCTCCAAATCACAGATGCTGACCATGACGTCAGCGATCAGGCCGATCAAATCGAGGCCACGATACAAATTTTCCGCCCAAAAACGAGCGACGAAATCGATGATGAACTCGCCAAACGTGTCGCCAGCGGAGAACTAAGCGAGAGTGCGGATGGTGAGGACTTAAAATCTCAGATCAATCAACTTCTCATGGTACGCTCGATCCCTGTCAGCCT
>JABHEX010000216.1 GCA_018676385.1 Akkermansiaceae bacterium | reverse complement strand
CGGAATACCTTGCTGATAAAGCTCACGGGCATCCAGATAGGGTACCTTGTGTGTTGCACGGTAGTCGACTTCTTCTAGGCAGAGGTTACGCACGCCAATCTGGAAAATGGGAACTCCCAATTCATGGATGCGACGCATCACACAGGCGTGACTGTCTGGACTTTGCTCGTAAGTGTCCCTGAGGTCGGCGTGGGCATCTAGCTGCACAACTCCAAAATCCTGACGGAGATCGAGCAAGGCCTGAACAGGCGCAAGCGAAAGGCTATGCTCCCCTCCTAGTAGAACGGGGATGCGGTCGGCCTTGTAAACTGGGGTGCAGGCTGCGTGTATATTGCCGAGGCAGGTGGGCATGTCACCGGAGCAATCAATGGCGGCAGTGGTGTGGATTCCATGCTCTCCGGGGCAGGATATGCCGTCAAAACTTTCCAGTTGGTAGGAGGCATTAAGAATAGCCTCGGGGCCTAGGGCTGTGCCTGAACCGTAGGAAACACTTTTTTCCAGGGGTACGGGGATCACATGAAAAAGTGCCTCTGCAGCGCTGGACTGAGGATATTCAGAAGAAAGAAAATGAGACATGTCAGGAGAGGCGGTTGCGGTAGTCATCATAGCTGAATTCGCGATCAATGATGATAGCATCTGATTGTGGGCGGTAGCGGCCGATGGCTGGATGATGAATACCATTGAAATGGTTGGTCTTGACCATGGAGTAATGTGCCATGTCGGTAAAGACGATCCTCTCACCGATCTCAAGAGGTTGATCAAAGGACCATTGGCCGATGACATCCCCCGCTAAGCAGGTGGTGCCCCCGAGCGTATAGGTGTGTGTTTTCTCACCAGGAATAGCCCCGCCGATGATCTCGGGTCGGTAGGGCATTTCTAGGACATCCGGCATGTGCGCGGTAGCAGAGGTATCCAAAATGGCAATGGTGTGCCCGCTAGAATCAAAAATATCCATCACACTGGCAATGAGGTAACCGGTATTGAGGGCGACGGCTTCACCAGGCTCTAGGTAGACATCAATGTCGTAAGTCTTTCTGAGGTGCCCAATAAGCTCGATGAGCAACGAGGTATCGTAGTCTGGCCGCGTGATATGATGACCTCCTCCGCAATTGAGCCACTTGACCTGGTGGAGGAAATCTCCGAACTTCGCCTCAACATGCTCAAGCGTGCGTGCTAGGGTGTCGGCATTTTGCTCACACATGGTGTGGAAGTGGAGCCCTTCTAGTCCCTGCAGAATGTTGGGGCTCATCTGGTGGAGGTCTGCTGCGCTAACCCCAAAACGGGTTCCTTGGCAACAGGGGTTATAGATTTCAGTCTCCACCTCCGAGTATTCCGGGTTAATACGGAGTCCAAACGAAGCCACGGTATCCTGGTCATGGATCAAATGCTGAAAGTGTTGCCACTGCGTAAGACTATTGAGGGTGATGTGCTGACATTGTTTACGGAGACTCTCTATCTCCTCGTCCCGGTAGGCGACGAAGTAGGCGTGAACCTCACCGCCAAATTTTTCAAACCCGAGCAACGCTTCATTCATCGAGCTCGCAGTGGTCCCGCGAAGCACTTCCGATATTTGTGGAAAGGTTGACCACATCGCATAGCCCTTGAGTGCCAGGATGATCTTTGCTCCCGAGCGGCACTGCACCTCGTCGAGCACGGCCAGATTTCTGGCCAGAAGACTCTCATCAATCAGAAAGCAAGGGGTCGGAAGCTCCTCTCGCTGACAGATTTCCTCAATGCTATGTGACATTACTCAAAGGGTTTAATGCGAAGGAGCTAAGGATTGTGCTTAAGAAGTTGCTGCAAGAAAGGAGCCCCGTCGACGACCTCCCATGGCAGACCGTATTGAGCCAGCGCTGCCATAAAAGGATCAGGGTCGTGCTGCTCCATATTGTAAACCCCAGGCTTTTCCCAATGACCGTCGAGAACCATCTTGGCACCGATCATCGCAGGAACACCCGTCGTATAGCTGATTGCCTGGGAGTTTGTTTCCCGATAAGCCTCCTCGTGATCACATATATTGTAGATGTATTTCTGCAGACGCTGCCCGTCTTTGATGCCATCGATCACACAACCAATACAGGTCTTGCCCTTGGTCAGCGGCCCCAACGAGGCGGGATCAGGAAGAACCATTTTAAGAAACTCAAGAGGCGCGATTTTTTCACCCCCAACATCAATGGGCTCAATGGATGTCATGCCAACATTTTCTAACACCTTGAGGTGATTGATGTAGTTCTGCGAGAAGGTCATCCAGAAACGCAGACGTTTAACGCCCTTGAGGTGTTTGCACAGCGATTCCATTTCCTCATGGTAAAGCAGGTAAATATCGCGGCTACCTACTTCCGGGTGAGGAAACTCAAATGACTGGCTCACCTCGAGTGGTTCGGTTTCCCGCCATTGGCCCTCTTGCCAAAAGCGGCCCTTGGCGGTGATTTCTCGGATGTTGATTTCGGGATTAAAATTCGTGGCAAAGGGCAGGCCGTGATCCCCGGCATTGGCATCGATGATGTCAACGGTATGAATCTCATCAAAAAAGTGCTTCTGAGCGTAGGCACAAAAAACGTTGGTGACCCCAGGGTCAAAACCAGACCCAAGCAGAGCACTTAGACCGGCATCAGCAAAACGCTGATGATACGGCCACTGGTATTCATAGGAAAATCGAGGGTCGTCCTTGGGCTCGTAGTTGGCCGTATCGAGGTAGTGCACCTTAGCCTGCAGACACGCCTCCATCAGTGACAGGTCCTGATAGGGCAGCGCCACGTTGATGAGGATATCAGGCCGAACCTTCGCCATCAATGCGACCACCGCGCTGACATCATCTGCATCCACTTCTGCGGTCTGAATCGGGTAATCTATTTCCTCAGCGATGGCATCACATTTTGAACGAGTGCGGGAAGCGAGGGTTATATTTCCAAATGTTTCCGGAAGCTGGCTACATTTGTGCGCCACTACGCGGCCAACGCCGCCGGCACCGATGATGAGTGTGGTTTTCATGACTGTTAGAAGATAAGGTTAATAAACTAATGATTGGGTGATTCAAAGTAGGTGTATCCACCAATGCTTTCACAATAAGCGTTCATGAATTGACGCCTTTGGCTCGGAGTGATTTTACCATCCACCACGGATCGCTCAGCAAGGCTGCGAAAACGTTCCACCAGACTCTTGGGGTCATATTCCACGTAGGAGAGGACATCGGAGACGGTATCACCAGCAAGTTCACTGAGATAATGGACTTTGCCGTCCTTGAGCCCGACACTCACCACATTGGTGTCACCTAATAAATTATGCAGATCCCCCAGGGTTTCCTGATAGGCCCCGACGAGGAAAACGCCGATCAGGTAGTCCTCATTATCTTTGAGCTCGTGCAGAGGAATGTGCTTTTGATGTTCGCCGTTGATAATGAAATTATCGATCCGGCCATCACAATCACAAGTGATGTCTGCGATGATTGCCTTGGTGGTCGGTTCTTCATCGAGACGATGAATGGGCATGACCGGAAAAAACTGGTTGATTGCCCAGGAGTCCGGGAGTGACTGGAAGAGACTGAAATTACCGTAATAAACATCAATAAAAGGAGTAATCAAACCGAGCTCCTCGGGAAGCTGATCCAGATCACCGGCCATCTCCATGATCTGAGTAATGATGCGGACAAAGAGCGAGCTGCAATAAGCACGCTCATGGAGCGAAACATTGCCGTGCCGGAAGAGGGAAAAAATCTCATTACGGAAGTAGTTGGCATCATTATAGCACTCTTGGAGATTCTCGGCATTGAGACTATCCTCCACCTCACTTAGCTTGACCAAATAGGGGTGTGGATCTTCAGGAAGTTTATGCGAGATAACATCCGACGAAGGGCTATTCACATCAAGGATGTTAAAAATCAGCACTGAGTAATAAGCCGCAACAGCCCGCCCCGATTCACTGATGATAGTGGGATGCTGGGTTCCAGATTCATCACAAACGGTTTT
>JABHEX010000215.1 GCA_018676385.1 Akkermansiaceae bacterium | reverse complement strand
GGATTTAAATGTATTGATCGCTGGGGTGTTGTTGAAAGCCTAAACACTTTATCTACGCTTCTATGCATCAATAAGTTTAAATCATGTCCTGCTTTTCTTGTTTATTGTCGGTTTTGTGGGCCGTGAAGACAGCGCTAATCTTCAAGGACTGCAAACTCCTTCACGCGTGACATGAAGTCTCTCATTTCATGTTCAGAGATGCTGCATGCCATGTCGGTCCAGCGATCCAGGTGTGCTTGTAACTTCTGGCCAGAGTGTTTGTCTGCAAATCTGTGGAATGTATGATGCAGGATTAATATTAAGTCACGCTTCGGAATCCATGGGTGGGCAAATGAAATTTGTTCGAGTCTGTTGATTCTGCCGATCTGTAAATCCAAAGTGTGTTCTTATCGGATGATTTAGGCTACGCAGAAAGGCCCAGATCTTTTTATCTAAAAGAAAACAAGATCAGTATCAAATGTATGAAGAAGGAGGATAATATTTCACATCCTTGATTGTTGGCTGGGTCTCCAACGATCTGTGCCCAAAGAGCCCGTGACATTTTTACTGTTGTTGCTCCCACTTTTTTGTGTTGTGAGAGTGCATGGCCAGGAGTTTTCTGGTGAGCTTTGATCTAAGTCACGGTGAAGGGTCGAAACTCGTCAAAATAGCCACATGAAAAAGCTTCTTCTCAAGCTGATAGGACCGCTGTTTGCGGCAATTGGCGTATTTGGTCTCGCTGGATCAGGGATCGTTTGGAATTTCCTCGGCCGATCACTGGGCTTACCTAGCACGGTGATTTCCTTGTTGGTGCTGATGCTTGGCTTTGTGCTTCTGCGCCCATTGGCCCGTTCGTCGCCATCAAGTTCAGCTTCTGCGTCAGCTTCAACGTCTTCTCCAAGCAAGTCTGAAGTTAAAGAGGAATCGTTAATGCCTTCTTCCGGTGAAGAGAAGGTGGCATTGACGACGGCAGAATCGATTGCTCGAGAGTTAGCGGAATCGCAAAAACTCATTGAAATTGCTCCCCCTGTTAATTTTGCTCCAGACATGCTTCTGCCAGGAAAAGGCCTGCAAGGCCGCAAACGTCGTCCTGGGGCATCATTAAGGGGTTACAAAGCGATGGCTGGCGAATTGTTTGAAACCAAATAATTATCATTTTAGTTTTATACTGAGCAATAACATCTAAATTATCATTAGTATCAAAAGCTTATATGTAATTATCAATTACTTTAGTGATTTTTGTTTCTGTTTGTTTGGTACTTCTCTTTTGTTGTTGTTAATATTGATTTGGCCAAATCCTGATGACGTTGCTAGAGAGAGATTGTCTTCGCATTTTCCTCTATGAAAGCGATTTTTTCTGTTGCTACTGCTGTCATCGTGCTGGGCACGGGCGGTGTTGCTCTTGCTGGATCAGCAACTCAAGAAGCGATGGATGAAGACGTCGCTACAAATAGAGCTTTATCCAAAGTTCCACAAGGTAAAAAAGTGACAGGTACGTCCTGCACATCGATTGAAATCGGTATGGGTGGTGAAACGTCCTACCGCTGCACAGCAACATGGGAGTGAAGATTCCGCAATCCATGTTGGAAGCGTCACTTTCAAGTATCACCAGGGCATTGGTTGAATCGTTGATGTGATTTTAAAATGCCATTCTTCTCTTACTCTGTTTGCTTGTGGAGACTTCACGTCGAAGCAGGATGCAATTTACTGCGCAGAATGAGGCCTATTGGAGTAATCGTGCAGGCCAATAAAAAGCCGGTTCTAGCGACCGGCTTCATGACAGGGATTTGAGTTGTTTGACATCGGAGCGGCGGGATTTGAACCCACGACCCCCACTACCCCAAAGTGGTGCGCTACCAAGCTGCGCTACGCCCCGTCAGAAGAAAACTATCACAGCGCATTCCCCGCTTTGTTCAGCCGAGTGGAACGTTTCAGGAGTCGGTTTGTCAATGTGTCGCGAGGGTCGCTGCTATAACCCCAGAGGCGCAAATCCCTTGCAAGGAGACGCAACTCGCAGAGCGTCATTGAAGCCAACTGGAGTTCAGGCAGGGTTCGCCAAGCTCTGCTGGTCATCGGCATTGCAGCGCGACCAGGACGCTCATTTAAGGCAAGTGTTCCATCCGCAAGCCACTCAGGAATGAGCACGATTAAAACGGCAATTAAGCCGTAAAGCTCCACCAGTCCTTTTGGTAACGGGTGCAGCCGACGGCGCTGGCGTGGGTCAGGTGAGGGCTTCACGAACCTTTTTTAGGTGCCTTGTTGGATCTAAATAAGCTGATTTTCACGTTCAAATCTCTGATTGTGATCAAATTGCCAATGAGCTCCTGCTTGGGGAGGATTGCTCTTTCCATAGAAATGGCTCTGCGTTGTTGTCATTCGGCCTAAGGCTGAAAATCAAAACGAACACCAAAACAAGGGTGAGAGCAATTGCCGCCATGACGACCCTGTCTGGCAAGGCGTTGTTCATGGGTTTAAGCCTTCAGAGAAATGGGACTGTTGTCACCGCGTAAAACACAGTGACTGATAGACCAGTCGTAGTGGCTCCATACAGAGCTAGGAAGCTTGTAGTTTGCACCTGCGAAGTCTCCGAGCAAGACACCACTTGGCATCGCTGAGCAATAGGGCCTGCTTCCTGGTCGTGCCAAGTATTGCTGGTGGTACTCCTCGGCTCTAAAAAAAACTTGGTCGGCCGCGATCTCCGTGGTGATTGCAGCAGTGTTTTGCTTGTTCAACGCAGCCTGGTACCAATCACGACTTGCCACTGCTAACTCCGCCTGGTGTGGGGAGCTTGTGTAGATCGCTGATCGATACTGGCTTCCACGGTCATTG
>JABHEX010000214.1 GCA_018676385.1 Akkermansiaceae bacterium | reverse complement strand
CCCCAAGGCTGAGGAGTGCGAAAATCTATTCGTTCCCTGGGCACTTTCCGCGACTCATATCGCTTTCGGTTCGATCCGCATGGAACCCGTCTTTATGATTCTCGGCCAGAGTTCTGCCACCGCAGCCTGCATGGCGATTGATGCCAAGGTGCCTGTACAAAAAGTCCCCTACGCCAAACTGCGTGCCCGTCTGTTAGCCGACGGCCAACAGTTTAGTGCGAAAAAGTAGCGCATAATTCCACTCAAAATGCCTCACCGCAATTGCGGTCATTTCAGATTAAGACTCAATTGCGGCGGCGCCATCAAAGCGGCACACGGACAATTAATCGTAAAACAGAAATCCCAGCGTAGTGTAAGTGACTTTGTTGCGTTTGATGGTGCCGTCTATGCCGCGCATGATAGCCGGTTTCATCCGCCAGTTGTAGACCGCACTGCCGCGCATGATGGGGAGGTCGAGCATCAGGTGGGAGATGAATAGCGGCACGCCGTTGTTGTGTTTGCCGCGCCATTTGCTGTCGTAAAAATTGTATTCCTCACGCCAGTTGCTAAGGAATGTTAGGAACGACTGCGCTAGCGACGCATCGATCTCGTCACCACGGTATCCATCGGGAAATTGCCTGCGCGCTTCGGCGAGCACCCACATCTGATTGAAGGCGCTGCATCCCCTGCCCTTGAACTGACCATTGGCACCATCGAGGGTAAAATCGATTAGCGCCTTGTGATCCGGGATCGGCCAGTCGTAGGTGCAGTAGGTCACCGCCATCTTCATGTTACCATCGGCGGTGCCGCCTTTGCCCCAGCGACCGTTGACAAATTTTTCATCGAGTCGTTTCTTGAGTGTCAGGATGATCTCGTCCTTCGCCGGATCCTTACCCTTGGAGCGCAGGATCTCAGCGTGGCTTTTAATTTCTTTTCCTAGAACATTACAAACCTGATAGGTGTTGCCGTTCCAGTTGAATGAATTGAACCGCTTGATTGCCGCTTCCTTGGTTGGCAACGGATCACTACCGTGCAGACTACCGGGGGGCAGCGAATAGTGGTCGGCTGTAAAGACGCGGTTGCGGCTAATCCAGTCGTAGCTATGGCTGAGGTACGGCGGGTCAGGTCTCGGCGCGCCCGTCGCCGGGCCGTTGATGAGTTTTGTTTTCGGATCGATGTGCTTGTTGATTCCACTGATCCAGGCGTCCATCACTTCGCGTTCGTTTTCGATCCACGGCGGTTCAAATCCCAATGCACGGATCTCACCGTAGTAGGCGAGGGCGTCTGAACTGGTCGCCCACAGGGAGTAATCCTTGTCGACTGGAGAATACTTGAAAAGCCACTCGCCTTCTTTCGCACGTGTCGCTTCGTAAAAACTCCACGAGCGTTTCAGGCGGGCCGCCATTTCGGTGAAGATGTCCTCGCATCCGACGCGGCCGGTGAATGGCGACACGGGTGCGGCTGCTTTCTTCAGCGGAAAGACTTTACGAACCTCGGGGTCGAAATAGTAGACAAGCTCGCGCGGCCATTGGTCGGCGGGAATGACGATGTGGGCGCGACCAGCGTGATCGAGTGTGTTGTTTTTGTAGACAACCTCGCAGGCGGGTTCTTTCCCCCACGACGAGGTGACGACCACCGGATAGCGGTCGATCGACTTCGTGCGGAGCACACAGTTTTCAATCCGAAGATCGACAAAGCGGGTCTTTTTCTTGTTACCCAAAACTTGGCAGATAATCCCTCCGTTGGTCTGATTCCCCTTAAATCGGTATATGCCGCGGACGTCGCGGATCTCGAGGTTATGCAAATGGATGTGTCTAAGATCGCCGACGTCTTCTGCCGTCACTTGAACGGCCCGGCGGATTTCCCTCCCCTCGTCATCCCATCCTCCGCCGTCGGTATTTGTGACCGTCAGGTTGCGAATTTCCCAGTGGTGCTGATTGTGGAGTCGGACGGTATTTTCGACCTTTCCTTCACCGTGGATAACCGGGTTGGCCCCCTGTCCGTATTTATCGACCGTGATCGGTTTGCCGTCTTCACCCGACCCATTAGGATGCAGCTTTCCAAAAAACACCTGACCCGCCTTGAGCAGGATCTTGTCGCCGGGTTTGAGTTCAACCTTCTCGACTTTCTCCAACGACTTCCACGCGGATTCGGGCGATTCCCCGTCGCGAGTGTCGCTCCCCTGCTCTGCATCGATATGGTAACTTGCCGCGTTCACCATCAAGCAGCCGAGACTTGACAGGAGAAGGGTCAGTTTGAATAGGCTCATCGGCATCAACATCGTTCTATTGTTCAGTGGTTGCCATGATCATTTTGCTCAGCTTCAGGTAAGCCTTACTGCTGAGATGATCTTTACCGATGCTCCACGCCCAGGCTTTGTAATTTTTCTCGTTCGATCCGAGGTCTAGTTTAAGCAGGTGTGTGTTAGCATCTTTGTTGGCAATCTTGATCTGGGCATCGACGATCCGTTTAAACTCGGGTTTGTCGTGTTGGAATATCCCCTGCTCACGCACATAAATTGGTAAGTCAGGCAGCCCTGTGTCCTTACGTAAGGCGGCAAAAAGTTTTTGCAAGTTGTCCTCGTATCGCCGCGCCTGTTTTTCGTCGGACTCACCTTGGTCCCAGTACATTCCAACGACACGCACGTTGTCATAACGTTTTTTTAAGTTGGCCATCGCGGGGGTAATCTGACTGTGAAAAAATTTATAATCAGATCCGTTATTCGCCTTCCACTGAGTGTATAAGTTACGTTTGGCAGGTCCATGTTTGATAAAAAAGATATGGCTATGCGGAAATTTTTTCTCAAGCAGCATCGCCATGGGAAGCTCGATGCCGTGTCTATATCGATCAGCATAACATGCTTGGAGATTTTTACTGGGTGTCAATTGCTCATATGGCCCCTTCTGAGGTTTCCAGATATAACTACGTGGGTAAGCTGCTGTGGTGGTAGGAATCTTCATATTCTTCGCAGTTGTGCCTGGATTGACAGGATACCTTTCCTTGATCTTCGCCTTGGCAACAGTTCCCTCGGAAAATGCTGCAGCACCACCGGCATTGACCTCGCCAGCAATGAGGAAAACAATGGCCTCCTTGGGACCAACCTCCGCGCTCGGTTTGGCCGCTGGTTTCGCGGCTTTGTTAGCCACAGCGGACTTGACTGCGGACACCCTCTTCATCAACCACTTGGAAGCGCTTTGGAGTTCACCATCACTCAGCGCCCGGTTGTAGAGCAGAATCCCTCCTATATCACCGCTGAAAGCACGAGGCTCCTTTCCCGGCTGAAGACCGATCAGTAACGGGGCATTGTGCACAGTTGAGCCCACCGGGCCTTTTGCTAACTCCAAGCTATAGGAGGAAGCCGGGACACCATTCACGCTGATGGTGATTCTTTTTGCACCTTGTGCCGTCGGATCATAGCGAGCGGCCACCACCGAAAATCGATTCATGACGTTCACATTCGCCACACGGTGAATTTGGTTATGGGCTGGACCGCGCACCACCGATCCAACCTTACCGTCTTTGTTGACCTGCAACCTGTAATTGATCAAAGTGCTCTTGCTGTCCACTTTACCGAGTACAACGCCCGGGCCACCGGTCGGTCGTATCCAGGAAATGACCGTCCATGCATTGAGGTCCAAGGCACTACTATCCGGAATAGTCATAAAATCGTCCTTACCATCAAATCGCAACAAATTGACACCACCAGGTCGAACCAGTTTCGGTTGATGTGGTGCCTTCACACTCTTTGCGATCTTACTCAAGGACTCACCCACTAGATTCAAGACCAATCCTTCCTTCACCAGTGACGCAGGCTTAGGAAGCAGCAGCTCTGAAACCCTAAGTGCTCCACGAGAAAAACGCACTTCATCGAGTGCAACCTTCAACGGGTTCTTCGGCGCACCAATACGGAATGGATTTGCCTGCGTCGGCGGGATCTTGATGTGCGGGACTTTAGCGGTCTTAACTTTCATACCATCGAGATAGAGCCGCATTTCTCCAGCACCGGCGGAAGCATCGTGATTCCAGACTGCGGCAAAATGATGGGACTTGAGATCGGTGATAGGTAATTTTTCACTGAGCGCCTGAATTATTTGCGGACCGTTGTCGTAGAAAAAACACATCTGCCCATTAGGCCGGATGTCGATATGCCATCCCTGTTTGTCATTGGCATCACCACTACGAGTGCCGGCTAGAAATACCGCCTTACGCGTCTTTGCAACCAGAAACCAACCTTCAAAGGTGAATGAACGATCAGCACGCAAGGCGAACTTACCTGAAGGACTTGGTTCGGCCCAAACCCCAAGGCTCATGGCTGCGGTATTCGTAATATCATGGGGTGGAAGAGCAGAGGGAGCGATCCCATCAATCGTCTTTCCAGGCACTAACATCGGAAGCGACGATTTGTTTTTTGAGTCGATCAATTTTTCACCTATGGAATCCGGCTCCATCCGCCACCATGCTAATGTCGGATCAGTTTGTGGTGGGATATCCACGATGGGTTTGGGATCCGGCTCAGGGGGTGGAATGATAGCTGTAGGATTCGGTTTGGGGTCGTGAACTATCGGAGCATCTGTTTCGGTTATTGGTGGAGCCGTAATAGCTTGAGGGGTATCAGGAATGGGGTCAGATAGATCGTGCATGCGTGTGGGCTCAGCCTTGGCCGTTGATTTATCGTCTGAATGAACCAGTGGATCGTCTGGCACCTGACTCCCAATGTAATGCATAACACCCCAAGTAATGAATCCGAGCACCATCACGCAAATGAGAGACAACCAGACAGCCTTGCGAGACGCACTGGATTGTTTTCCAACAGCAGAATTTCGAAATTTTCGAGTATCACTTGGGACATCAAGCGAGACCGTCTCTGCATCGTGGGAAATAGTGGATTCGCTGATCAAAGGTGCCTCCATTGCCAGTGACGGGGCGTCGCTGAGTGGCAGGGCTAACTGGGCTTCTGCAGTCTGGTGATCGTGGCACTGAAGAAAAAACGGTTTTATATTCAGTGTTGTTGAATCCAGCTCAGCGCGATAGGCTTCAATATCGTATGCAACCCTCCGGAAATCCACCTCCCGGGTATCGGAATCATAGATGACATAAACGCCACGGAGATCCTCTGCATTACGCGGCTCGCCGACGGATCCTACATTGATAATATAGCGACACGATGGATCCAGCTGCTGATTTTGATCAGGCATCTCGCTGACACTACGTTTACCCTTTAGTTGAAATATTTTCGGATGGTGCGTGTGCCCGACAAAGGTCACAAAATGCTTGGATCCAGCGAAATTTTCTAACGCTTTTTTCTGATCATCAATGTAATCAAATCGCCCGGGCTCCAAAATTTCAGCGTGAACAAACAGGATGTCTTGCGTGTCGATCGCAATCGGAACCGTCTTCAAAAATTCGTGCGATTCGGCTGTGAGCGCCTGCTTCGTCCACTCGGTTGAATGCTTGGCGTTATCGTTGAAAACCGAATAGTCTATCATCCCGGCAGCGGCCGCCTCATGGTTACCGATGATAAAGTTTTTTGTCACTGCTCTTATCCCAGACAGCACCTCCTCGGGCTTCGGGCCATAGCCAACTGCATCTCCCAAACAAACTAGCACATCAACCCGCTGCGCTCGAATATCTAACAAAGCTTCTTCCCAAGCTCTGAGGTTGGCGTGAACATCTGAAAAAATCGCGTAACGCATAATGGATTAGTGATATCGAAAAAGTATCTACATAGATTTTCTGAACAGGATTAAGCGGAATCGTGTCGGCCGATCATTTACCACCAACATTACGAATCTAACGAATCAGACAAGGCAATTCTTGCAAACCATGATCTATATCTTTCAGGGCGATAGCGACGGCATCGCAAACAATGCCACGGTACAAATAAAAAACCTCACCACCGATATGATGGGAGTGAGGTTTGTATGATAATTGGTTGTTATACTGGATTCCTTTTATTTCCACAGTTTCTCCCCGTATTGCCATTCCTCGGGGGTTGGCTCCTTGATGAGCTCGTTGAGTTCCGGTTGTCCCTTGACGAGCATCTTTTCGTTATCCCATTCGATCGTCTTGCCGGTGCGCTGTGCAAGTGCGCCGAGAAGCACCATTTCCGTGAGTGGTGCGGCATAATCAAATTGTGATCCAGGTGTTGGTCCTTCGCCTTTGATGGCACGAACCCATTCTTCGATAGGGCCACCTTTCACGGATGGAATTCGATCCATCTTCGCTAATTTAGGTCTCAGCTCCATGAAAGTATCATTGGGAGTGATTCGTGGACTGCGTGGGCGCATACCCGGGTGGTAAAGGGTATTTTCTGAGCCCTCCATGTACATACCACCTTCAGCGTCTAGTTTCTTCCCTTCGTCCCAGCGTTTAGGAAGTGGCACGTCGTAGCCTTTTTCGTACCACTTCAGTTTGACCGGTGGCTTATTTCCACGGGCGGGGAAATGATAGGTAGTCACTGAACTCATCGGGATGAAGTCCGGGTGGGGTGGCTCCTTGCGCTCAACTTCCACCTTGGTAGGCGAGCCGAGTCCGAGCGCCCAGAATGGTGCGTCGAATGTGTGGCAACCGATGTCACCTAGGGCACCACAACCGTAGTCCCACCATCCGCGCCAACGAGTAGGAACATAGTCGGCGCTGTAGTCGCGGTGTTTGGCTGGCCCCTGCCAGAGTTTCCAATCAAGTGTGCCAGGAGCAGGTCCTGATTTCGGTGGGAATTGTGACGGCGGCACAAACCATGGCCCGAGGGGTCGGTTCGTCCAAGTCACCACTTCCTTCACCTCACCGACGATACCACCGTCAACCCACTCCTTGATTCGGCGCATGCCGTCAAAGGTGTGACCTTGGTTACCCATTTGAGTGACTACTTTATAGTGCTTGGCGGCTTTGCGCAGGGTACGGCACTGCCAGATATTATGCGCGAGCGGTTTCTGCACAAATACGTGTTTGCCGCGCTCAATCGCGGCCATAGCGGCAGCGAAATGGGTGTGATCGGGTGTTGAGATCGCCACGGCGTCAATATCGTCACCCATCTTGTCGAGCATCACGCGGAAATCCTTGAAGCGTGGTGCCTTCGGAAATTTTTTGTAGGCCCACCCACAACGGGCGTCATCGACATCACAGAGAGCCACTTGGTTTTCGTTGGCAGCTGACCTTGTCGCGTATCCTCCCATGCCCCCAACCCCAACCACGGCGATGTTGAGTTTGCTGTTGGCTGATTTACCAGGCTTGCCGATCGCGAAGCGAGGAAGTGTTGTCGATGCGGCGGCTATTGTGGCTGTTTTAAGAAATTTACGGCGTGAGTGGTCGTTCATGATAGATGTTGGTGGTTCGGTTATGGATGCTTTCAGACGGCGGTAGAAACTAATATAAAGTAGCAGAGGTGATCAAACCTAAAGTTGGAAATGGATAAGAGGAAGGAAGAGAGCGATAGTTCATCGGAAAAAATTTCGATATTCCTTTGGAGTGATGCCGGTTTCCCGTTTGAACATACGACTGAACTGGCTCTGATCATAAAAACCACATCTCTGTGCGACGTCACCTAGGGAATCGGCATGCTGAGCAAGAATTGCACGGGCTGCATTCACTCGGGCGAGGATAATAAACCGGGTGGGTGACATCTCGAATTGTGCTTTGAATTTGCGTTCAAACTGACTCACAGAAAGGCTCACCATTTTTGCGAGATCAGGAACTTTTAGCTTCTCCTGATAGTGTTCCAGAACCCAGTCCACGGCGAGCTTGAGGGTGGAATATTCGGCGTGAAGGAATGGCGAGTTTGCAAGTGGCCTCATCAGCCCGGCAATTCCAATGACTTCACCCGAACGGTCGAACAGCGGGTGTTTGGTGGAAAGGAACCAGCGCTGATTGCCGACACTATCATAGACAAGCCAACGCTGTTCTGGCAGAGGTTCACCGGACTCCATCACACGTTGATCTTCCTCCACATAGGCAGCGGCCATTGAGGGAGGATGAAAATCGAAGTCCGTTTTACCGATGATTTCGCTTTCGGAAGTCAGCCCGTGGCGATCCAGAGACGAGCGGTTCACTGCCATGAAACGCCCATCCCTATCCTTGGCGAAAAAATGCACTTCCGGAGTCCAATCCAATAAGCGTATGATATCGGTTACACTCCTTAGATCGTTGAAAAATCGACCTTGAAGTGCCTCAGGTTTCATATTTCTCTCTTTATTGATGCCGAAATAATACAAAAGAATGCGAAGCGAGTCCAATACTTTTCCCGCAAACCATGTCACGCTCCCATCTTCATGATTCGATTTCTCTATCTGCTACCGATCTCGATTGTCTCGATCCTTGGTATTTCCCAGGGAGAAGAGAGAGTCGTTAGCTACAATCGCGAAGTGCGCCCGATTCTCTCGGAGAATTGTTTCACCTGCCACGGCTTCGACAAGGACAAACGGGAAGCCGATCTGCGACTTGATACCGAGAAGGGGGCGAAGGAGTCTGCGATTGTTGCGGGCAATGCCAAAGCCTCTGAGTTATTCAAGCGAATCGTCTCAAGAGACCCGGATGAGGTGATGCCCCCTGCAGATTCCATTTATAAACTAACACCAAGCCAGGTGGAGACACTACAGCTTTGGATTGATCAGGGAGCGAAGTATGAAGAACACTGGGCATACAAAAACCTGAAACTTCCCGCAGTTCCGGATTTTGGTGAGACAGGCGCGATCGATTCTTTTCTGCAACGCACATGGAAAGAGCACGGGGTCTCACCTGTGGTCAAGGCCGATCCACGCGTCCTAATTAGGCGTTTGAGTTTTGATCTGCGGGGACTACCGCCAACACCGGAAGAGGTTACTGCATTTGAAAACGATCACTCACCCACCGAGTATGCTAGGCTGGTCAAGCGATGGACTGAATCAGTGGAACATGCCGAGCACCAAGGCCTACTGTGGCTAGACCTCGTACGCTGGGCTGATTCATCGGGTATGGTCAGCGACGAACCAATCGCCACCGGGCACTACCGAAAATACGTCATCAAGGCGTTCCGTGACAATATTCCATTTGACCGTTTCACCCGCGAGCAGCTCGCCGGTGATCTCCTGCCGAAACCAACATGGGACGCATTGGTGGCATCAGGGTATAATAGACTGGTTAAAACAAACAGCGAGGCCGGCGTGATTGAAAAGGAGGCGCTGCATGCTCTGAAGGGAGAACATGTTAGAGCCCTAGGCACGGTTTGGCTCGGCGCGACAACCGGCTGCGCAGAATGCCATGACCACAAGTATGACCCCATTTCAGCCAGGGACTACTACGCGCTTGGAGCATTTTTCGATGACCTGATAGAAGTGGGTGTCTATCAACCGGGAGACCGACGGGCACCCATTCATTACCTTCATAACGAACCCGTAAACATGGAAAAAGACAGGGAACTGAGTGCCATGGTCGAATCCTTGCGACAAGAGCTTTATGGCATCGATGCAGATGCCAAGGAAATCGTAGACTGGGAAAAGGAATTCATCAATCAGAGCAATGCGACAAAAAAGAAAAAGGGCACAGTCGATTGGCCATGGGTGCCCGCGGCATTGCCAGCAGCCAAGGTGATCAAGGGTGACTTCACAATCACGCCCGATGGACGAGTCACAACCGCTGGCACCGGCGAGCTCCATCGTCATTCAGCGGGTGAGTTTTTGAGCCCAGATCCGGCAGCTGGAAAGGCCAAGGGCTATTACGTGGAGGCAACACTGGATCCAGCGGACACGCCGGAGCTGATCGCCGTTCAGCTCATCAACGGAGCCTACGGCCGTGTCGGATGGCACCAAGAATATCACTCCACCTTCTACTGGGGGCCGAAAGATCACGCGCTGCTGAAGAAAGTTTACCCATGGCTTGATCCTAAAAATCTGGTACACCTCGGAGATCTGCCAGAGGCAGGGAAACGTGTTAGACTCGATATCCCCGCCAATAAAATCCCAAAGATGCCATACGCAACCGCTGGCATGGCATGGCTGCATGTCGGCGGCAAAGTGACTTGGGGAAACAGCGGGTATCACACCGACGCGCACCATACTTTTCTGAACGGCAGCCATACCTCGCTGATCCGATACTGGTGGGATCTGCCACTCAACCGTGACGACCGAAATAAGTTTCCCACCTTGGTCGGTTCTTCCATACGCATGGCAAAAAAAGACCGCCGACCCATCCACGAGAAAGTGATCCGAGTCGCATTCGCAGAGAGCAAGCGCCCGGACTCAGTCGTAAAACTGAATGACCTACTCCGTCGGTTGGCGCTGCTTCGGCGTCATAGCGAGACAGCTTTGGTCAGCAAGACAGGCCCGAGAAAAACGACTCGTTTGCTTAAGCGCGGGAACTTCATGGACGACTCCGGACCACGACTCGACCCCGCCATCCCCGCCTACTTCGCCAAGGGGAAAACGAAGGATCAATTACTGACCCGGCTGGACTTGGCTAACTGGCTGACAGCGCCTGAAAATCCGATGACAGCCCGGGTATTTGTAAACCGTCTATGGCATCAGTTCTATGGTCGGGGCATCAGTGCGACCTTGGTGGATTCTGGCAACCAAGGTGATTGGCCATCACACCCTGACTTGCTCGACTGGTTGGCGATGGAGTTCATTGAGAGCGGGTGGGACATACGGCATATGATCCGTCTAATGGTTTCCACCAAGGCCTACCAGCTGTCATCGATTCCAAATACTGAAGTGGCGGTTCTCGATCCTGGGAACCGACTGATCACTCACCAGTCACGGCATCGCCTCGGCGCGGAGGAGATCCGCGACACGGCACTGTCGGCTGCCGGAGTTTTGAAGAAAACGGAAAAGATTCCCGCAAGGTCATTTTACCCCTATCAGCCGGACGCATACTGGAAAAAATCAAATAAAATAATGCTAGGTAGCCGTTATCAAATTTGGGATACGGATAAGGGAAACAACCAATATCAGCGCAGCTTGTACACCTACTGGAAACGGCAGAATCCACACCCATCCATGCTCGCATTTGATGCCCCGACCAGGCAGGAATGCACAGCTGAACGCGCAATCACAAACTCTCCGGGACAGGCATTGGCGATGCTTAATGACCCCACTTACATCGAGGCTTCCCGCCTACTCGCACGGCGCACGATGCTCTCAGCACAAGACAGCACAGCCCGGTTGAAGAACCTATTTAAATTCGCTCTCCAGCGCCCTCCTTCAGAAAAGGAAATAGTAATCCTTGAGATCCATCTCAAGAAATGGATGAAGTATTACCAAAAACATCCTGATGAGGCAACGAATCTTCTGAAGATAGGTCAGCCTCAAACAGAAGCCGCGCTGCCTGTGAGCGAGCATGCCGCATGGAGCAATATGGCTAGGATGACTCTGAACCTTCACGAATTCATCACTAGATCGTAACCTGCACCACTTATCTTTTCCATCATGAAACGTCGCCATTTTCTCAACCGCATGTCCAACGGACTTGCCGGGACCGCTCTGAGCCAACTCATGGCGCAGGACACTCCATATGCGCAACTACCACACTACCGAAGCAAAGCGAAACGCATCATCTTTCTCTACATGGCGGGTGGTCCAAGTCAGTTTGACACCTTCGATGACAAACCCGAGCTGCGCAAACGCAATGGGCAGGCAATGCCTGAAGATCTAACAAAGGGAGTGAAACTGGCGTTTCTGCAGAATTCCGAACTGAAGTGTTTTGGCAGCAAGTCGGAGTTCACGCGCTGTGGAAAATCGGGTCAAAACATCTCTAATTTGCTTCCAAACATTCAGAAAATTGCTGACGACATCTGCATCGTCCGCACCCAGCAGACGGATCAGGTCAATCACGATCCGGCGCATATGTTTATGAACACTGGCACAGCAATCACTGGCAGACCAAGTATGGGCTCTTGGGTTTCCTACGGTCTCGGAAACATTGCCAGTAACCTTCCTGATTTCGTGGTAATGCGATCAGGCCCCGAAGGTCAACCAGTACCGCAAGTGGCTTGGAACAGCGGATTCCTGCCAGGCAAGCATTCCGGCGTGGAATTCTATTCCTCTGGCAGCCCACTGAACTATCTCAACTCACCAGCCGGCATCAAACCATCGATTCAACGCGACACCCTGGATGGCCTGTCGGCACTGAACTCACTCTATGGAGAACATGCCCGCGATCCGGAAGTCCGAACGCGTATCGCGCAGTATGAGCTCGCCTTCAAAATGCAGTCGAGTGTCCCCGATGTTGCTGATTTTTCCACTGAAAGCACCGCTACCCGAGAGCTTTATGGCGCCGAAGATAAACCTAACGGAAGTTTTGCTTCAAACTGTCTGATGGCACGCCGAATGGCAGAGAGAGGCGTGCGGTTTGTACAGCTTTACCACACTGGGTGGGATCACCACGGCAACATTGCCAAAAAAATCAAAGATCGCACGAAGGATGTCGATCAGGGCACAGCGGCACTCATCACAGACCTCAAGCAGCGCGGAATGCTTGAGGACACGCTGGTGATCTGGGGCGGCGAATTCGGACGTACTCCCATGAGCCAAGGCACTGGGCGCGACCACCACACCAAGAGCGGCTCCATGTTTCTGGCTGGCGGCGGCATTAAGGGAGGCACCACCTATGGGGAAACCGATCCGTTTGGATTCACCGCCGTCAACGACCCTTTTCATGTGCACGATTTTCATGCCACGATGTTGCATCTTCTGGGAATCAATCACCTCAAACTCACTTACAAATACGCCGGTAGGAATTTTCGTCTCACCGATGTCCACGGCCACGTCGTAAAGAAGATCCTCGCTTGAAACAATCACAGATGAAACGTCGCCAATTTCTTGTCGGTACTGCACTGAGCGCCGCACCCACGATTCTTACCGCCGCAAAAACAGCAGAGCCTACGGTTATCGTCGGCCATGGAGATCACCAATATCGTGTGGAAAAAAACTGGTCGAAGGGAAATCACGCTGCAGTTCCGTTAAATAACTGCCATGAAATGGTTCAGGCATCGGATGGCAGGTTATTTCTCCTAACAGATCATGCCAAAAATAACATCCTGATCTACAAGACGGATGGAACATTACTTGATCACTGGACGTTGAACTCAAGAAGTGCCCATGGACTCACCTTGGGACGCGAGGGCAATAAAGAATTTCTCTATATCACGTTGACCAGTGGTAAGGTTGTAAAAACGACCCTCGAGGGAAAAGTGGTTCTCGAGCTTGCTTCACCACTGGTAAATAAAGCCTATTCCACAAAGTCCCCTTACGCTCCAACTGAGACCGCTATCGCGCCGAACGGAGACATCTACGTCATCGATGGTTACGGTTCCCAGTATATTCTTCGTTATTCGAAGACGGGGGAGTTTATAAGTAAATTTGGCGGAAAAAGCAGTCTTCCGGAAAAGGCAGGAAAATTCTTGCAGGCACACGGGATCGCACTCGACACCCGAGAGAATGAACCGCTTCTCGTCTGTACTGCGCGCATCCGTAACGAGCTCTCATGGTTCACTCTCGATGGCAAGCACAGACGCACAGAGTATTATCCAGGTGCTTATCTCAGTCGTGCTGTCATCAAGGGAGAGAATCTTTACTCGGCGGTATGCTTTGGGTTCCGCAAAAACGATTACCGGATGTGGACGGGGTGCGGGTTCATCACCATTCTCGACAAGGACAACAAGGTGATTTCCTGCCCCGGCGGAGAGAAGCCTCAATACAAGAACGGGATTCTCATGCCACTCATGAAAAAAGGAGACCTTGTCAACAATGGGCACGATGTCTGTGTCGACAGCGAAGAGAACCTATACCTCTGTCAATGGAACTCCGGCAAGGTGCCACCTTATAAGCTTCATCGTCTCTCACTTTGATACCTACACTACATTGTTAAGTACCGACCGGATCTGGTTCTGTATTATATAACAGCCATGATCAACATCCGGCATTATCACGGGCGTTTCACTTGGACTCCCCGCAGGGTGATATCATCGAAGTAGCCTTTGTCGTCGAATGAGCCGATGCCGATTTGCCCCCAGGTGAATGTCTTATCGACCACCGACTTGGCGGGTTTTTCCATGTCGCCGAAGTATACATCGATGCGTCCTGATTCGACATCACGGACAATCTTGATCTGGTGCCATGCTCCGTCT
This sequence comes from Akkermansiaceae bacterium, assembly GCA_018676385.1. Lineage (GTDB taxonomy): Bacteria > Verrucomicrobiota > Verrucomicrobiia > Verrucomicrobiales > Akkermansiaceae > Oceaniferula. The sequence continues at coordinate 9 of JABHEX010000214.1, read as the reverse complement.
TTCCATGGG
>JABHEX010000213.1 GCA_018676385.1 Akkermansiaceae bacterium | reverse complement strand
AATATTAATGAGGACGTAACGGCAACTTTTAGCGTTATTCATCAAGAAGACGAAGGTGATGATGACACCTTAGGTCAAATTACTAATGGAGATACTGAGATTGTAGCCTGGCAGCATGGCCAACATAGGAAAACACCCACAGAATTTGAAAATGATATGGTAAGCATGGATATCAGTGCGGACTTGGGCTTTGCGACATTTACCTCAGCAACGAGCTACTTAGATTCCCAGCAAAAAGTTACGCAGGATAACTCAGGATTGTATGCCACCTTGAGTGGTTTATATTTTGGTTATCCAATTGAGCAGATATCGGCGCCAAGCTACTTTGATCAAGGATCAAAAACTCTCACACAAGAGGTAAGACTTGTGTCTCAAGGAGAGAGTGACTGGGATTGGGTGATAGGAGCCTGGTACAAAGATCAGGACCAGAGCGCTATGTTTAATGACACATTACCTGGTTACAAAAGATGGGCTAGTGATCCAACGAGCTACGGTAGCATGATTGCTCAGCTTTATTATGGTTTAGATACAGTTGCAGATTTCTGGGCTTATTATCAGGGAGTGCCATCACCTGTTTTGGATGACCCCTATGTTCAGAACAGAGAGATGAATTTCAGAGACGTCGCTGTCTTTGGTGAAGTTACTCGCCATCTCAGCGAGCGCTGGCAAATTACTGGCGGATTCCGACAGTCTTGGCAGGACTTTTCTCAAGATAATGCCATCGACTTCAATATATTGGGAGCAGCCTATTCAATCAGAGCTCAATCTGAGTCGACCTTTAACGACGCCATATTTAAGTTTAATACTTCCTATGATTTAAATGATGAAGCGATGATTTACGCCACTTGGTCCCAAGGATTCCGACATGGGGGAGCCAATGGATTCCCAACGATAGGGCCTTATGCTGTTGATGAGTCTTTATTGGAATATGCACCTGATGAGGCAGATAACTTTGAGGTCGGTATTAAGGGTACATTGTCTGATCAAAGCCTAAGATACAGTCTTTCTGTTTATCGCATTGACTGGGAAAACCCTCAGCTTGATGTCTTCCTTGGCCCTCTCGCTATCCCATCAGTTATTAATGGTTCAGAGGCGAGGAATCAAGGCATAGAGTCTGAGTTGACTGCCCAACTAACAGATAATCTGACCATGACGTTTGGATATAGCTACACTAGTGCTGAGTTAACAAAAGCGTTCACCATCCCGGGAAGCAGCCCAAAAATAGGAAATGATGGCGACCCTTTGCCAGGTGTTCCAAAGCGTCAGGCGTCGCTAGCATTGAATTACTACCAGCCCATTGAAAATGGGCAGGCTAATTACTATTTAAATGGTTCCTATAGAAGTGAGGTGGATACAACGTTCAATAGTGATTTTAGTGATTATGCTAACTTGGATGGATTCAGTATTTGGAACTTAGGGGTTAACTGGGAGCTAGATGGTTACTCAGTCGGACTATTTGTTAACAATGCCACTAACGAAGAAGGTATGACGGGAGTCTCTGGAATAGAGAGGCCGGTATTTTCACAGCGAGCGGCTTTAACACGGCCACGCAGTTACGGAGTATCGTTTAGCTATAATTTTGAATAACACGCTGAACTAGCAGTGAAAAAAGGGCTCGACGATGGTTGAGCCTTTTTTCTGTAACAGCAGATTATACAAATTAAAAGGGTTTCACGTGCAGTAATATGAGGAATCTGTATTGCTTAATACCAAATTTTTTGAAGATAAAGCAGTCTATCAACCAGCAATAGCCGGCATACTTCTTTATATGGTGGCCCCCCTCGGCATGACCATGCTGCCTTTGTTAGTAGGGACAGTCACAGAGCATTTGGGGTTTAGTGATAATCAAGCTGGTTACTTAGCCTCAATAGATTTATTGGGGATTGTAGTTGCAGCAGTTAGCGCGCCATTTTGGTTAAATAGATTCTCTCGTAAAAAACTCGCTTCACTAGGAATTAGTCTTCTAGTACTTGGGAATCTGTGGTCCATGGTTTCATCTAGTTTTTATGAGCTAAGTAGCGCCCGGTTTGTAGCAGAGGTCGGCAGTGGTATTGCTTTTTCTCTATCTCTTGCAGTACTTGGGGAGAGACAACGTCCAGATCGATTATTTTCCTTGGGTATAGGCAGTACAATTTCTCTTGCTGTCATTGTTTTTCTCTGGCTTCCTGATCTGATTACTCAATATGGTTTCGCTACAATTTTTGTAACACACTTGGTGATGGCGCTGGTAATAGTTTTCTTTATTGCTTGGCTACCATCTTATGGCGACAGTCAGAAATCTACGAAAGATCCCTTAAGTAATCCAGTTAAGGCACCATATAAACGGTTGTTAATTTGTTTTGCTGGATTCTTTTGCTTTACTGTTGTTGAAGGAGGAGTTTGGTCCTATATAGAGCGCATAGGAGACTACCATGGGTTATCATCAAGTTATATCGGCAACGTCCTGGCTATTACTCAAGTTGTCAGCGTTTGCGCTTCTATAGCATCTACAGCTCTGAGCACTAAATACGGTAGACTCTTTCCCATTTTGTTCGGTGGGGCTACCTTTTTAGTATCCTTGTATCTTATTCAGCAGAATCAGTCTTGGCTATATTTGGTGGGGGCCTGCATGAGTCAGTTTGCTTACATATTTACCCTGCCATATTTAATGCTCCTATGTGTAGAGCTAGATCCTTCAGGAAAATACTATGTTTTGACCACGGCATTTAAGATGGGGGGATTTTCAGTTGGTCCTGCGATCGTGGCAAGTATGTTATCAGGTAATGGATTTATCGTGGTTAGCTGGGTCGGTACTGTCTTTATGGGCTCATGTTTGTTGCTTATTGTCCCTCTAGCCTATAGTTTGGATAAACAAGTTATACCTCAGACAATTCACTCTAACAATAAATTCGGAGATGAGTAATGGCAAAATCTGAAGAAGAGAAGTTGATGAAATTGAAAGCTTTCGCTGAACGAACACTGGAAAATCATCGACACCCACATATAGGTGAATTTTTTAAACGCTGTGCTGATGAAGAGGCCCCTGTTTTTGACCCTAGTTACATGCTTACTGAAAAAACCTTTTATCGAGCACCTCGCCGTCGCGATTTAAACGGTTTGGATATTGCTTGTTTAGGGTTACCTATGGATGTTAGTGCTCCTTATCATGGTGGTCAAAAATTTGCGCCAGATGCTCTAAGAGAAGCATCGCATAATCATGGTCCAATTCACGACAGGTGGAATGTCATTCCCTTTGATATGTGTAATATTGCGGATTATGGAAATGTTGACTTTAGTCGTCCTCACGATACAGAGCAAACAGTGGAAGATATATATAATGCCATCTGTGAGATTGATGATGCGGATGTTGTACCCTTCTCTGTAGGGGGTGTCCACACAGTATCTCACCCGGTATTAAAAGCCTTAGGTCGGAAAGAACCTATAGGGTTGATCCATATTGATGCCCATGCCGATACTATGACTGGAGATATGCAAGGGGAGGATTTAAGTGATGGTGCAGTGTTTAGGAATGCCGTTCTTGATCAAGGTATAGATCCTAACCGAACTGTACAAATCGGTATTAGAGGTTTTGCCACGCACTACTGGGACTTTTCTCATGACAGTGGTATGCGAGTCATCACCATGGATGATTTTGATGAAATGGGGTTGCCTGCTGTAATCGCCGAGGTTCATAAAGTGATAGGCGATGGTCCATGTTATTTAACACTTGACAGTGATGGTATTGATGCAACTTATTTGCCTGGGACTCAGCTACCTGAACCTTTCGGGCTGACTTCTCGGGAAGTTAGGAATCTGATTCGAGGGTTTCGGGGTATCGATATGGTTGGTGCTGACATAGTAGAGTTGTGTCCCCTAGTAGATGTTCGAGGAACCTCAGCCAATTTGATGTCTGCTCTGGGGTTTGAAATATTAACTTTACTCAGTGAGGCTCGAGTAAAGCGTACTGGAACTATTAACAAAACACATTGGCCGAAGTATTGAGAATTAAGACCACACTAGTTTCCTCCCACACTTAAATTGAGTTTCACTAGATGGTAAAACCACTAAAAATTAATGCGCAACGGCTTTGGGATAGCCTAATGCTTTTTGCGGAAATTGGCGCTACCGATAAAGGCGGTTGTAATCGTCAAGCACTAACTGACCTTGATAAGCAGGCCCGCGACCTATGGGTATCGTGGGCTGAAGATGCTGGCTGTTCTATACGTATTGATACTATGGGAAATATATTTGCTCGCAGGGAGGGTCTGAAGGATGATTTACCTGTAGTCATGACTGGATCACATATTGACACTCAACCCACTGGGGGCAAATTCGATGGTGTTTATGGAGTTTTAGCAAGCTTGGAAGTTATTCGCTCACTTAATGATCAAGGTGTGCAAACTAATCATCCCATAGAAGCAGTTGTTTGGACTAATGAGGAGGGAGCTCGATTCTCTCCGGCAATGATCGGATCTGGAGTGTGGAGCGGAGCATTCTCATTGGATTATGGCCATGCCCGCATGGATAAGGATGGGAAAACTATTCAAGAAGAATTAAGACGTATTGATTATGAGGGTGATACCCCCTGTAAGCCTCATCCGATAAAAGGTTTT
>JABHEX010000017.1 GCA_018676385.1 Akkermansiaceae bacterium | reverse complement strand
GCCGGTGAGTAGTCCGAATCCGGAGAACAGGCTGGTGTTAAAAATCACCCACACCAGGGCGCTGATGCCCATGATGGCGAGTCCGCTGAGCGCGAACCCGATGATCAGTCCGTAGCTCATCACAGTGACGGCGGGGCCGCTCCATTTCCTAACAATATCGTTGGTTTTATTATTCATAACGCTGTGAAGGTGACAGCACTTGATGAAATGATGATGAACCGAAAGTGAAATGTGTGTGAACTTTCACGTGTTTTTTATCGATCATTGTCAGTGATTCTGAAAGATTCTCGATGCCTTTGGCGAATTATCTAAACAATGTAGCCATATGAATATCTTTAATACACATCATCTAATCGCGTTAATTATTACCTTTTGCATGTTGTCTCCAGCTCATGCTGCCCGCAAGGGAACGATGACGAAGCCCGACTTCACCAAGGGCGACCCCATTCCTGCGGGCGCGAGTCAGACGTGGACTCTCGGCGCTACAGGTGCGATCGGCTGGATTTACAGCAACCGCATGGAAACTACCGACGCCCGGCAGATCTATATTACCAAGGTGGATAAGCAGTCACCGGCAGATGGTGTTCTCAAAACGGGTGATGTGATTCTTGGTGTTGCTGGTAAAGCCTTTTCATACGATCCCCGAACAGAGTTTGGCAAGGCACTGACGGCTGCTGAGTCCGATGTTGGAAAGGGGAATCTATCCCTCGTCCGCTGGCGTAAGGGAAAGCAGGAGAATGTGGTGATCAAACTTCCCGTGCTCGGCAGCTACAGCCCGACCGCTCCCTATGACTGCCCAAAATCCGCCCTTATTTTCAAGCAAGGCTGTGAGTCGCTTGCAAAAAAAATGTCCCAGCCTGGATACAGGGCAAACCCAGTCACCCGCTCACTCAATGCACTCGCGCTGCTTGCAAGTGGAAATAAAAATTATCTTTCGCTCATCGAAAGAGAAGCCAAGTGGGCGTCTGGTTACTCAGCTAATGGCATGGCGAGTTGGTATTATGGATATGTCATCATGCTGCTGGCAGAGTATCACATGGCGACGGGCGACAAGTCAGTGATGCCCGGTCTGCGTCGCCTTGCCCTTGAGGCATCGAACGGCCAGAGTATCGTTGGCTCGTGGGGCCACAAATTTGCGGGCGAAGATGGTCGGCTCGTCGGTTACGGGATGATGAATGCGCCTGGGGTTGCTCTGACGACATCTTTGGTCTTAGCCCGCAAGGCGGGAGTGAATGCCGCCGAAGTTGACCGTGCTATTGAGCGCAGCCTCAAACTGATTCGTTTTTATGTGGGCAAAGGATCCATTCCCTACGGCGATCATAAACCATGGATTCAGACTCACGATGATAATGGAAAAAATGGTATGGCGGCCGTTCTTTTTAGCCTGCTTGGAGAGGTTAAATCTGCTGAGTATTTTTCCAAAATGAGTTTAGCCTGCCACGGTAACGAACGTGACACCGGTCATACTGGAAACTTCTGGAACATGACATGGGCAATGCCGGGGGTCGTGCAATCCGGTCCGCATGCTACTGGCGCTTGGATGAACGAGTTTGGTGCTTGGTACTATGATTTGGCACGTCGGTGGGATGGGAACTTCCCGCATCAGGGGCCACCTCAAATGAAGGGCGATAGCACAAGAAGCTGGGACGGCACGGGTGCCTATCTGATTGCCTACGCCATGCCGCTGAAGAAAATCATGCTGACTGGTAAAAATTCCAGCGCAATCCCAGCACTCAGTGCCAGCGAGGCTAAATCGATCGTTGTCGACGGCAGAGGCTGGAGTAATAATCACCGGAACGAAGCCTATGATCAGTTAGATGTTGCCCATCTCTATGAGCGCCTAACAAGTTGGTCGCCTGTTGTGCGCGAACGCGCTGCCATGGCCATGGCCCGCCGTAAGGGTATGCCATCTCCTGTGCCTGCACTGATTAAAATGCTCGATTTGCCGAGCCTTGAAGCGCGCTACGGCGCTTGCCAAGCACTCGCCCAACTCAAGGGTAAGGCAGCATCAGCAGTTCCCGCCCTACGGAAAAATCTCAAACACGAAGACCTGTGGCTGCGTATCCAGGCTGCGAATGCACTTGTTGCTATCGGAGAGGCGGCGATGGTTGCCCTCCCGGAAATGCTCACGATGCTGACCAAAGGAGCTACCAAGGATGATCCCCGTGCGATGGAACAGCGCTACATTTGTTCTTACGTTTTTGGAAAGATGCTGAGGCGTTCGTCTCTCAAGGGTGTTGATCAAGAGCTTCTTCAGAAGGCGGTTATCGCATGCCTTACCAACGAGGATGGGCGCGCACGTGGAACCATCGCAGGAATTTATGGCAAATTGTCATACGAACAAATCAAACCTCTGTTGCCCGCGATCCACAAGGCGGTGGCAGTACCGGCACCCAGTGGGATTATGTTTGCCGACGGCATCCGAGTCGCCGGCCTCGAACTACTCGCCAAACACAAAATCCGTGAGGGGATTCCGCTTTGCCTTGATGTGATGCAAATCCAGAACTGGGGTAAAGCACGCAGGATTCCACGCTGCCTGAAAGCACTGGAATCTTATGGTGCGGCAGCCAAACCTCTACTTCCTCAATTAAGACAACTTAAAAAAGATCTGGTTAAACACCGCGAGGCAAAAAAATTGGTCACACACACAGAACGCGTTCAAGCTATCATTAAAAATCTGGAGACTACGACAGAGAGGCTGAAGCTACGCTCCATTCAATAATGGGCTGATAGGTGAACTCGTGATTACTGCAGAATAGGCTGTGCCGGCAGGCAGGGCGATCTTTACCCGCGGGTGTGGATTTGGGGTCGGGATTGAAGGTCACTACAACCGTGGAAGCTTTTTGATTATAAGAGATTACTTCTCTTTCGCCTGTTTTCGCCGTTGCTGTCACGTTCCACAGAAGGTTTCCCTTACGCGCTCGGAATCCGTGGGGGGGATCTCCAGATCATTATAATCTGCCTGCTCGGAGAACGGATTTTTCCATGCCTGATTCAGACGGTGGAAAACGGAGAGGTCTCCGTCGTTGGCGTGCTGGATGGCTTTTTCCACCTGGTGGTTCCGTGGGATTAGCACGGGGTTGTTAGCCTGCATTAGCGTCACATCTGCTTTTCCTTCTGCTCGCCAGAGCGCTAACCAGTCGTCTGAGAAGTAGCTGTCCACCGCATCATGGGCGGCGAGATGGGTGAGTTTGCTGAAAAAAATGGTAAAATCTTTTTTTGTATCTGCCATGTGGCTTAGTGTGGAATCAATAAATGATTCTGGGCAATCTGCTAGCCCCAGCTTGGAGCGGAATCTCTGCAAGTAGTTGGACTTAAATTCCGGAGCAAATTTTGCGAGTACAGGGAGTGCCTTTTCCTCCGCTTTCTCTACATCATGATCAATGACAGGAATCAATGCCTCCGCTAGCCGAGTCAGGTTCCAGTGCGCGATCTTTGCCTGGTTTTCCCATGCGTAGCGACCTTGCCTGTCGATGGAGCTAAAGACGCATTTTGGGTGAAATGTATCCATGAAGGCACATGGCCCGTAGTCGATGGTATCTCCTGAAATGGAGCAGTTATCTGTGTTCATCACGCCGTGGATAAAGCCAAGTGACATCCAGTGGGCGATGAGTCTGGCTTGGCGGAGCACGATGTTTTCTAACAATTCAAGGACGCTTTGCGCATCTGGGTAGAGGTGATCGGTGCAGTGGTGGGTGAGGATTTGCAGAGCATCAGTGTCTTGCTGGGCGGCAAAATACTGGAACGTGCCCACGCGGACGTGACTTCGTGCCACACGTGTAAAGATACCACCAGGTTCGGGGCCAAACTGGCGGAAGACGGCCTCCTGGGTTGCCACGGCGGCCAGTGCCCGTGTCGTTGGCACACCAAGAGCGTGCATCGCTTCGCTCACAAGATATTCCCTGATTACTGGGCCGAGTGCCGATTTTCCGTCTCCACCGCGTGAATATTTTGTTAGTCCTGAGCCTTTGAGCTGGACGTCATGACCATTCATTTCGCCTAACAGGATTGCTCGACCGTCGCCGAGCTGTGGGACAAATCCACCAAATTGATGGCCTGCGTATGCTTGTGCGATAGGCTGGGCACTTGGCGGTAAAATTTGTCCAGAAAGCATTGCCAGCCCTGCCTCAGAGTGTAGCCAGTCCAGATCGAATCCTAGTTCACTGGCAAGATCATCATTGATTTGGATAAGCTTGGCGTGCGGGTAATCGGCAGGCTGCGCGTTTGCATAAAAGCGCTCAGGCAGGCTTGCATACGCGTGATTAAAATTTGGTGCGGTTTGAGGCATCCTAAAAACTGATAATTTTAGGGTAGGTGGCAATAATTACCAGAGGTCGCAGTCACGGTGTTACATCCCGGCATCCTCGAGTTTCTGCGCCATTTCTTCTTTTTGTAGAGCTTCTGTTAGCTCGAATAGGTCGCCATCGAATACGCCATCCATGTTGTGGGTGGTGAAGCCGATGCGGTGGTCGGTGATCCTTGACTGGGGGAAATTGTAGGTGCGGATTTTCTCAGATCGATCACCGGAGCCAATCAATGAGCGGCGTTGGGCGGAGTATTCTTCCGCTTGTTCACGTTGCTTGGCCTCGAAGAGTTTGGCGCGGATAATTTCGAGTGCCTTTTCCTTGTTCTGGGTCTGGGAGCGACCGTCTTGGCACTTCACCTGAATGCCAGTCGGCAAGTGGGTGATTTGGACTGCGGAGTCGGTGGTGTTGACGTGCTGGCCACCCGGGCCACCTGAGCGGGTTGCTTTGATTTCTAGTTCTTCCATTTTTAGTTGCACATCGACATCCTCCGCCTCGGGCATGACCGCGACGGTGCAAGTGGATGTGTGAATACGGCCTTGGGTCTCGGTAGCGGGAACGCGCTGAACGCGGTGCACACCGGACTCATATTTTAAATAGCGGAATACCTCCTCGCCTGTTATTTTCATCACAGCTTTGGAAAATCCTCCGGCCTCGGACGGCATGGCGTCGATGACTTCGTATTTCCAGCTACGTTGCTCAGCATAGCGTTGGTACATGCGCATGACCTCGCCTGCGAAGATGGCAGCTTCGTCGCCGCCAGCTCCTGAGCGCACTTCTAACAATGCATCGCGATCCTCGGCCTCATCGCGTGGAAGTAGCGCATACTGAACGCTCTCGGAAAGTTTCTCGATAGCTGCCTCGAGGTCGGGGATTTCCATCTCAGCCATCTCGGCGATTTCCTCGTCGTCTTCCTTGGAGAGTTCACGATTCTCTTCGAGGTTTTTCTTTGCTGACTCGAGTTCTCCCCACATGGCGAGCAGGTCCTTGAG
>JABHEX010000212.1 GCA_018676385.1 Akkermansiaceae bacterium | reverse complement strand
TTTGGTCGCGACCACCACCCGCGCTGTTTCTCTATCTGGATGGCGGGCGGTGGTATCAAACCAGGCGTTACCCACGGAGAAAATGATGACTATGGTTACAACGTCGTCAAAGACGGCGTTCATATCCACGACTTTCACGCCACCATGATGCATCTACTCGGCATCAATCACGAGCAGCTTACATACAAATACCAAGGCCGCCATTTCCGTCTCACCGATGTACATGGACATATCGTGAAGAATATCCTCAGCTAAATTATTTGTGGTCTTGCTTAAAAACATCACCTCTGGCTTTACAAATCATACTGCACGAGGAGAATAGGGAATGCGATTTATTGGTCCATTTTGGGGTGTGACAGGTGTTTGCCTTCTCATTGGTAGCGCCATGTATCGATTGTCAGGACATGCATTTGAAGCACTTGAAATGAGTCTCAGCAGCTGGCAATGGATCGTGCTTGTAGGATTTACCATGTTTATGCTTGTCGCCGAGGGGTATCGTGGTTTTCAGAAGAAATTCTCGCCGCGAACTGCTGCTCGCGTGAGATATCTCAGAGACAACCCAACACCACTTCACGTTCTTCTGGCACCTTTGTTTTGCATGGGCTACTTCCACGCTAATCGTAAGACTCGTATCACCGTCATTATCCTAACATCGGGAATCGTATGCCTTATATTACTGGTTAAACTCGCCCCCCAACCTTGGCGCGGCATCATTGATATTGGGGTTATACTGGGACTAACCTACGGCGTTATATCGTTCCTCATTTTAACGGCAAAAGCTCTCACGCAGAAGGACTTCCCCCATTCGCCCCAAGTTCCAGAATAATCAGATCCTCAGGCACTGTTTCTTCTCATTGATTAGCGGCATTTCTTTCCGATCAGTAAAGATTGTATGCCGGTGTATCGAAATAAGCAGCCCTACAGATATCAATGTAAATATTAGGTTAGTCCCTCCATAACTGATGAATGGAAGTGGTAACCCCGTATTAGGTAACACAGCAGTGGTAACTCCGATGTTCATCATCGCAGGAATAACAATAATACTGGTAAGCCCGACGGCCATCAACCTGCCGAAGACCTCCTTTGCATTCATGGCAATCGAAATACCAAGCACAACGATAACGACAAAACAAAACACACTTCCAAGTGTGAACCATAACCCTAGCTCTTCACCAATGGCAGGGAAAATAAAGTCTGTATGTGCCTCGGGCAAGTAGCCATGTTTCTCAACTCCATTGCCAAGACCAGTGCCATTAACCCCTCCATTGGCAAATGCGTAAAGACCATGCAATTGTTGGTATCCATCTCCTAATCGGTATTTATCAGATTCAAGATCAAATAGAGCATGTATTCGCCCCATACGTTCCTGATTCGCTCTAATCACAATCGTCGCCCCAGCAATCGCAATTGCACCCGCAGCACCGAGATACACAAATCGGGTTCCTGCACAGAACATGATAACGGCACCCGCAGCACCAAGGGCCATCGCGGTGCCCATGTCTTTTTCAAAGAAAATCAATAACACAGGTATACCCAAAAGAAGACCTGGCAGCACCAATCCTTTAAAAAAAGTCCGAGTTTCCGTCTGAAAATGCGTATACCATGCCGCAATTGCCATGATAACAAATATTTTCGCAAGTTCGGACGGCTGAAACTGTGGGAGCCCAGGTAACCGAATCCAACGCGACTCGCCTTTCACCTCGTGAGCAATACCGGGTATATAACACAGCACCAACAGCAGGCATGATATTGCAAAAAATATGACCCACCATCGACGTAGCTTACGGTAATCGTAAGCCGATACAGCTATGGCTGATATTAGCCCAAGACCAATCCATATCGATTGTTTTTTGACAAGAATATAGCCATCCACCTCGTCATCCCAAACACTCGTACTGGTTAGCATCACTAGCCCAAGCGTCACCAAAGCAGTTACAGCTAGACAGAGGTAGATGGCGTTTTTACGTCCCATAAGTTGATATGGTTATTAATACTGGAAATGATATGACTATGAATCCTCTAGCACTAATTAGTTAGCAGGAATCTTAATCTTCCTGCCCGCGTATAGCTTATTGGGATCTTTAATTTTATTGAGCTTTAGCAGTGAATCACGTGACACCTTAAATCGTCTCGATAGGCTCCAGAGAGTATCACCACTCACAATTGTGTAGCTTGTCCCGCTGTCTTTTATACCACTCGATGCCTCCGAAGTAGAATTTTTTGGATCAACAACCACAGCCTTCGTGGCACTACTCAAATCAACTTTGTCGCTATTTTTTATATCTCCTGGAGATGTAACTTCACGATTTGATTGATCACTATTGATGGCTACAACACTTGGTTTTAGTGGCAGCAGCTTAGCCTTCTGCTGTGTGACGGTATTAGTGTTAGAAACAGAAACCGGGCGAGACGAAAGCTCAGCAGGCAGATCTAGAACTACACCAGCACGAAGTGGACGATTATTGTTGAGTGCACGCAGGGCCGTCTCATCAACGTATCGAATCTGAGCGATACGTTGATAAGTATCTCCAGTAAGCACAATATAGCGCCCAAGGCTCTCTACTACGGGCTCCGGTATGATTGCAGGCTTGGATACAGTAGGTGCCGGATCTACCGTCACCGCTGACAGATCGGAAGCAGCCGGCTGAGTATTATTGCTTTCTGCATAGCCATCTCCATCTTCGTTACTGAAGAATGTGCTGTGTACGTATATCGCACCAATCGCTATAACGTGTAAAACAAGAATCACTAGCAAGGCACGCCCAATACCCACGTTTGGGACATCGGATTCAAGTTCAACATGAGCATCAACAGCCGTCGCTGTAGCAGCATTGAGACGACGTTTGCGTCCAATTTTAGCATAGAGCATTCGGTAATTCGACCCAGACGTCTTGTTTCTTTTTGTTTGGATGGTTTTTTTCATAACGATTTATTTAGGTATGGGGTTATTAGTATATGTGGTGAGAATGGTTATAATATTAGCTTATTTAAGATCATGTGTTATCTGGCGAAAACAATCGCCACGCTCCTCGTAGCCAGAAAACATGTCAAATGACGACGTTCCCGGCGAAAAAAGAACGGTGTCTCCGAATTCGGCAATATTAGCGGCAGCAGATACAGCTTCATCAAGCGATGTAACCACTACGCATGGTGCAGTGCCGGAAATTGATTCAAAAGTTTGTGCAATTTCGTTAGCTATCTCACCAAAAACAATAATTCCTTTGGTTGTCGATTCAACGCGTTTTAATATATTTGAATAATCTAGCCCTTTCTGTTTGCCGCCAGCAATCAGCACAATCGGACGGCCTTGTGAGCGCAGAGCACTGTCTAGCGCATGTAGATTAGTCGCCTTGGAATCGTTAATATACTCAACACCATCAAGTGTTCTTACCAGCTCACAGCGATGTAATGGAGGCGCAAAATCTTGTAATGCCTCCTCGGCTGTTGATGCGCATACGCCGAGCACCGAGCAGGCTGCAAAGGCCGCCATAGCGTTTTCAGCATTATGCAACCCACGCAAACGGGTGCGCGAAAGGTCCAACACTGCATCACCACGAAATTCGATCGTTGTACCCGATAAGGTGTAGTCGGCACACGCCTCAGTTGAAAATGTTTCTACAATTGCCACTTGATCGCCAATGTCTTCACCTTCGCGCACAATCACTCGGTCATCTGGAGTAAGATTTTCAAACACACGCATCTTCGCTTTTTTGTAGGCATCAACGGTGGAGTATCTATCCATATGATCCGGTGAAAAATTCAACCACACAACAACTCCAGGATGAAAATCACGAATTGTTTCTAACTGAAATGAACTAACCTCAAGAGCCAACACTTGGGGAGGATTATCCATCAGGATCATTTCCGAAACTGTCGGCCCGTAGTTACCACAGGCTCGACAGTTGATACCAGCATGATTAAAAATCCGTTCCACTAATTCAGTGGTGGTAGTCTTTCCATTCGTCCCGGTAATGGCAACGATTTGCCCAGTGTAAAACCGATAAGCAAATTCAACTTCCCCAATCACCTCTCCGGCATTAGCAGCATAGGCACGCACGAATTCAGTCTCGCTATCAATACCGGGTGAAAGCACCAATAAGTCACACCTGCTTTTTGTTCCAGTATTATGACTCGCCTGCGTAACGGTTTGCACCCCCTCGGTAATTCCTGTAATGGACTCACACGAATCATGCACAGCCACATTAGCGCCCTCGCGCATTGCAAGCGCCGCGGCATCTCGGCCACTCTTACCAGCACCGAGAATAATAACGTGTTTGTTTTTAAGATTCATGTTAGACAATTTTCAATAACGCAATTCCCATCAGACCGCTGAAGATCGAGATGATCCAAAAGCGAATAATTACTTGGCTCTCGTGCCATCCACGTAATTCAAAGTGGTGATGGATAGGTGACATCGCAAAAATACGCTTACCGGTGAGTTTGAAACTTGCAACTTGGAGTATGACGGACATGGCTTCGATGACAAATACCCACCCGATAATCACCAGCAGCAACTCCTGCTTTGCACATATTGCAGCCGTCGCAAGCGCACCGCCAATTGCAAGTGAACCAGTATCGCCCATAAAGACCTTTGCTGGATGACAATTATGCCACAGAAATCCAAATCCCGCACCTACCAGAGCCATTAGAAAGACGGCCAACTCCACCACATGTGTGTTGAAAGGAATAAATAAATACTCCTTAGCCATGTATGCATGCCCTGTAAGGTAAGCAATAACTGCGTAAGAAAGCGCAACGGTGATAGTACAACCAGTCGCAAGACCGTCTAACCCATCAGTCAGATTTACTGCATTAGAACAACCAACAATAACAATTGCGAAAAATGGAACACAAAGCCAACCCATGTCAAAAAGAGGCTCCTTAAAAAGAGGGAAAGTCACCTCACTGATCACCATCGGTTGGTCAACAAGTACATAACCCATACCCATCTCCTTGGTCTTAAGCAGCAGGAATACAGCAGCCACGCAACCAATGAGAAACTGCCAGAATAGCTTGGTTTTCCCACTCACACCATCAGAGCTTTTTAGCTTCACCTTGGTGTAGTCATCTACAAAACCCAGTAGGCCAAGGGCAAGCATCACACAGCTAGTCACTGCCACGAATGGGTTAAGTGGGCGTCCGCACAGTAGAACGGCAAAGAGAACGGCGCCAAGGATCATAACACCGCCCATGGTTGGCGTTCCCGCCTTACCCCCATGAAGCTCATTGAGCTTATGCACCTCCTCCGCAGAACGGATCGGCTGCCCAACTTTTAATGAGACTAATTTTCTAATCACCCAAGGACCATAGATTACGGAAAAAACAAAAGTCAGTAAGCATGCCAATCCAGCACGAATCGTAAGATACTGAAACAGATTCAAGATGCGTAAATTATAAGCCCAGTCAGCCCCCGCTTGATTTGCAGAATTCCAATATTCGTATATCCAGTAAAGCATATTTGTAATTTGTTAGTCCTCTGGAAATGCTGCGTGCATTACATTTTCCATACCAGCCATACGGCTTCCTTTAAAAAGAACAAGGTCACCATGCCTGCAGTAATTCTTCAGCCAACTGGCTGCAGTATTTATATTTTCAAAGTGTTTTGCGGTGTCATCTAAAGCAACGGCACCCTGATAAATCTTATCTGCTGCTGCTCCAACACTGACAACTTGCAGATGCCTTTCAGCAGCAATTTCTCCAACTCTTATATGTGCCTGGTCAGTTTGCGCACCCAGCTCCGCCATCATACCTAAGACAACTACTTTGCGGGATCCGTTATGAGTCTCAAGATCAGCTAGGGTTTCAATAGCCGCTGCTACCGAGTCTGGATTGGCATTATAGGTGTCATCAATTACGGTGATGCCTGTTGATTGATAACGACGAAGACGACCACTTGTCAGCAAGGTAGCCGCGAGCCCTACAACAATTTTTGTGGGTGGCACACCAAGCACATGCGCTGTGGCAGCAGCCAGCAAAGCATTATTCACCATATGTTTCCCACTCACCGGAATCTCAGCGGCTATTTCCTCTTCTCCATCAATACAAAGCTTAAATGATGATCCGTTTGCGGTCATCTTCAGCTCCTCTGCACGCACAGCACCTCGACCATTACCCACCACCATGAACTTTGCGGGAGTGCGTTCGATCATGTAATCCGCGAAATCACAGCTCGCCGGCAGAATCAACATCCCCTGCTCTGGGAGCGCGCGTGCAAGGGCACCCTTTTCCTCAGCAATTCCCTCACGAGTTCCAAGATTTTCAATATGTGCTACGCCGACGTTAGTGATAATTCCGATGTCAGGGGCCGATATCTCACATAGTGGCGCAATTTCACCAGCACGATTCATTCCCATTTCCCATACACAGACTTCATCTGACTCATCAGTTGAAAGTATACTCAGAGGCAATCCAATATGGTTGTTATAGTTACCTTTGGTCGCGTTAACCTTAAATTGCTGCGACAATACAGATGCAGCGAAGTCCTTAGTAGAGGTCTTACCGTTAGAACCAGTGATTCCTACGACTGTGATATTCAGTTGCGTCCGATACCATAGCGCAAGACGCTGTAATCCATAAAGAGTGTTCTCTACCAGCAATACTGGCACAGCCAAATCATCAACGTCTTCAGGCAGTTCATCAAGTATCAAGCACACCGCTCCATTTTCTATGGCCGAATCTATAAACGCATGACCATCGAAATTATCACCTCGAAGCGCTATAAAAAGAGACCCCGCTTGCTGGTCTCGTGTATCAGTATTAACAGCACTCACCAGTTGCCCAGAATCAGAACCGATCATCTCAGCTCCAGTTGCAGCGGCTATTTCTGTAATAGTGAGTAGTTTCATATCAAACAGCTTTTGAATTAATCGCACGATAGGCAGCACGACGATCATCGAAGTCATGGCGCTCACCCATAATCTCTTGGTAAGTTTCATGCCCCTTCCCTACGATCAGTATGATATCTCCCTCGCTGGAGATGTTCACGGCAGTCTGGATTGCCTCCATACGGTCACAAATACTCTGGAAATTTTTCCCTGCCAAACCCGGCTCAATTTCGCGGATTATTTTTTCCGGATCTTCAGATCGCGGGTTGTCGGATGTAATGATGCAGTAGTCACTACCCTCAGCAGCAGCAGCACCCATCAATGGGCGCTTTGTGCGGTCGCGATCACCACCACAACCAAACACAGTAATAAGTCGATTAGGTTTCAACTCGCGCACCGCAGCACAGGCATTCTTGATCGCATCTGGCGTATGTGCATAATCGACAAACACACTAGCACCATCTCGACTACCAACGAGTTCCATTCTACCATCAACTTGAGGTGCGTTAGCAAATGCTCTGACAGCATCACGCGGCTTGATCCCAACTGCAATGCATGCAGCAAGTGCAGCAGCACAATTAGACACATTAAATCTACCAATATATGGCGTTCTAACAAGGTAATCATGCCCCTTATACTTAATATCAAATTCCGTACCGCGAACCGTTTGCACCTCACGACCAATGCGTATATCAGCATGCACGCCGTGCCCGTAAGTCAGAAGAAAAAGACGCCCCTTGAACTCTTCGGCAAGTCGCTGTCCAAACGCATCATCTAAGTTAATGACTGCCGTTGTTTTCTTTTTCCCAGGCTGCCCTTCTAACATCTCAAACATCCTGCGTTTCGCAGCGAAATATGCGTCCATCGTGCCATGATAATCCAAATGATCCTGACTGAAGTTGGAAAAAACTGCCGCATCCAAGAATAGCCCATCAGTTCGCTTTTGCTCAAGCGCATGAGAGGAAACCTCCATGGCAACACCACGGCAATCGTTATTCGCCATATCTCTCAGAGTCGACTGCAGCTCCAGCGGACCGGGTGTTGTATTCGTTGCGGAACGGACGGTCTCACCGTCATTGACTTGAACTGTTCCTAATAACCCAGCACGAAACCATACAGCATTCATAATAGCATGAGTAATGAATGCTGTTGTGGTCTTGCCGTTGGTTCCAGTTATTCCAACCATTTTCATAGCCGCTGAAGGGTGATCGTTCCATGTACATGCAAGCGCTGCAACAGCGGCTCGCGCATCAGGAACATGTGCCCAAGCTGTTTTTTCATCTACTCTAGTTGCAACCTCAGAAACGATTGCACACGCCCCTTGTTCGATAGCTTGGGGAACAAATTTCTGACCATCTACATCGCTACCACGCACTGCCACAAAAATACTACCCGGCACAACTTTACGAGAATCCGAGATAACACCAGTCACTTCTTGATTAAGGTCACCAGATAGAGTCGCCTTGGGTAAAATGCTTAATAATTGACGTAGATTCATGCGGTTAGTTACTTGTATGTGCAAGTGGTTGGGAAGTATTCTTTGGCTCTGTCGGTTTGAGCCCCATGTGTTTGGCCACTCGTGTAGCGACCTTAGAAAAAATAGGGGCCGCAATCGTGCCACCGTAACGTTTGACCTCATCAGTTTGTGGATCATCTACGACAACCACACAAACGAATGCAGGTTTCTCGGCGGGCATCATACCGGCGAATGACACAGTATAGCGGCCTTGGAGGTATCCCCCATCAGGATTGATTTTTACGGTCGTCCCTGTTTTGCCTGCAGCAATAAAGCCATCGACCATAGCCCGCCTAGCAGTTCCCTTTACATCAACCACAGTTGCAAGTGCATGTCGCATTTTTTGTGCAGTTGATTCTTTAATCACACGGCGGACTGGAACCGGCTCATAGCGCTTAATGATAGCTCCATTGTTAGCCATGACAGACTTCAAAAGCTTTGGCTCCATCAATGTACCGCCATTGGCAATTACAGAATAAGCGCAGGCAACTTGCAGCGGAGTAACACTTACCGCATAACCGTATGCGTTACGGGAAAAATCAGTGGGATTTCCTGTGTTACGGACCACTCCGGCGCTTTCACCCGCCATTTTAATATTGGTTTTTTTACCAAAACCGAATTTATACAAATAATTAAAAAACTTTGGGCGTCCAAGTTGCAATGCTATTTGATACGATCCAATATTAGAAGATTTCGCCAGAACTTGTTCGACCGATAACTTACCGTATGGATGATGATCCGGGACCCTAACAGAACCCTTCCTGTATCGTCCATAGTGACAGTATATTTGTGTGCTCGGACTTATAATACCTTGGTCTATCGCACCCGCGGTAGCGATAATTTTAAATGTCGATCCAGGCTCATAAATAGCTTGAGTGGCGTAATCATAGCCATTTTCCTGTATATTTTTTCGAGTATTAAGGTCAAAAGTCGGACGACTCGCCATACCCAATATATCGCCAGTGTTAGGATTCATCAAAATAACAGTACCTTTGCTGGCCTGATATTTCGATAGGCCAGCATCAAGTTCTTCTTCTAAGATGGACTGAATCCCCATATCCAAAGTGAGCTGCACATTTAATCCATGACGCGGTGGCACCATTTTCTGCGGTTTAGCAACAGCAAGTAAGTCATACTTGTCACGATGATTTCTTACGTAGCCATCCCTCCCGGACATATAGGAATCCATAACTTTTTCGAGGCCAGCACGCCCTATGACTAGTTCAGATGTATCCGCAAAATCCTGCCCGACAAAACCAATGATATGGGCTGCATTCTTTGGCATTACATACCATCGCCTCTGTAGCTCCTCGAATACAAAAGCATGTACGATGCTACGATCGCGTGCCAGCTCTTTTAAATTATCCGCCTCATCTTCAGCCAGATCCTTGCGAATAACCACATACATCTGATTTTCTTTTTCGAGTTTCATCGAGGCTCTCAATGCCGCAGGCGTCATACCGAGCGGACGAGCAAATGTCTGAATCACATTTGAAATATGCTTCTCAACTATTTCCTCAGGGGCCACATCATTTTTAATTTGTGCCGCCCGCTTCTTGATTTTTCCGTTGCGTGTTTTCTTATCCCATATAGCCCACTCAGAAGTCTTTCGAAGTTCGCGGTTCGCCAAGGAAAGAGTGGCTAATCGGATATCACGGAGAAGGTTTTTATCGAGTGCCATACGCGCGCGTGGTATGTTACGCGCAATGAGTTGGTTATTCGTATCAACTATACATCCTCTTACGGCTTTAAGTGTTTCCTTACGAACCGATACTCGATTTGACTTTTCCGCATAATCTTTTGCACGCAATACTTGTAGGTAGATGAGTCTTGCCGATAATACACTTAACCCAATCACGAAGATCGAGCATGTGAGCACACAGCGGTTATTAAATGTAACGGGATTCATCAGGGGCGTGTCTGGGCGATGGATGTGGTCTGCTGGCTGACTTGAGCTTGCACTTTGCCTGGCTGATGTGCATGAATGACCTCAATGGCACTCACTGGGACCAGGACGAGCGAAGATTTAGCTCGTTCAAGATCGTCACGTAACTGGTAGATATTGAGTTTTTTGTCTATTTTGACCTGCAAGCTGTTGATTGCATCTTCGTGATCCTTAATACGCCGCTCCGTCTGATCCACATCACGCATTACGTCTACATGACTATTCTTGAGCCAGGCATGAGTCACACCACCCACCATCAGTACAGCAGCAGCTAATATCAAAACCACAATCTCAGCTATACTGAAACGACGTTCTTTGTTGCGATGTTTATTCATGTATGGGTCTGGAAGGTTAGATTTTTTCAACAACGCGCAGTTTGGCACTACGTGACCGTTTATTCATTTTGATTTCGCTTGCGCCAGCGATGACGGGACGACGAGTAAGGAGCTTGTAACAGAAATCAGGATTAGGTCGGGGCTCAGGCCATTCTTTACGATCAACTTGAGATTTTGATGCATGTCTGAAGAACTGTTTGACCATTCTATCCTCCAAGCTGTGAAAGGTGATGACTGCGAGCCTTCCTCCTGGGTTAAGAAGCGTTGCAGCGTTTTCGAGCAGCGAGCGCAGCACGCCAAGCTCATCGTTCACAGCAATACGCAACGCTTGAAAAACCCTCGTAGCTGGATGGATTTTTCCACCCCTAGGAGAAATGGACGTTATAAAGTCAGCAAGATCGGTGGTGGTGGTAAACGGATTTTTTACGCGGCGTTCACAAATACGGTGGGCAAGTTTCCCTGATGCCCGCTCCTCGCCGTACTCGCGAAAGATACGCTTGAGCTCGTCTTCCGATGATTGATTGACCAAGTCTGCAGCAGTTTGAATGACAGTGCGGTCCATACGCATATCCAACGGGCCTTCTTTGCCAAAAGAAAATCCGCGAGATGCTTCGTCTAGTTGCCACGAGGAAACTCCAATATCAACTAATACACCATCAACTTTCTCAATATCCGCATCAGCAAGTAGTTGAGGAAGGCAGGAAAAATTACCACGTAGCGCAGTGAACTGGTCCCCAAACTCTGAGAGCCTCTCCACAGCATGATCAAGTGCTTGATCATCTTGGTCCACGCCTACGATATGTGCACCAGCCTTGAGCATCGCACTGCTGTGCCCTCCCCCTCCAAGAGTCCCATCGATGATGGTCTTACCCACAGCTGGGGCCAAGAATTGTAGTACCTCGTCTAATAAAACAGGCGTATGATAGGAGTAATCTTCAGACCGTGAGTTTTTTTCCATTGATTTTGCATGAAGCCAAGCAGAAGCATCAAGACGTGACTCCCTCGAAGCCGCCTCAACGCCAGCATTTATTAGCTTTTTTTCAGTAAACAACATGAACTCATATGGGCAAATTGTATGGTTGTATCAGCGTTTATCACAGTAAATGGATTGTAATTATTGGTTACTTACAGATCGGCTTAGAAGAATTGGAACTCGGCATCCAGTTCCTCGAGTGTCGATTTACGTGCGGCCTCAAGCTTGTTATAGTTTTCTTCGTTAAAGATCACAAAATAGTTACCGCGCCCGCATAAAATCAGCCTCTTTCCTGGAGTCAAACCGGGATGGTCTAATTGTGCTTTGGGAATACTCAGCTTACCTTGCTCGTTCATGTAAGTCTTGGTGCTGCGCTCGAAGAGTGCCCCCAGCATCGTACGCTTTTGCGCTGGGTTTAGCCTTTCACTATCATTGATGTCACGCTGCATCTTGCCAAACTCAGACTCGGTGAGGACTTTCAAGGTGGGAACTTTCTCATCATGCGCAACCAATAACCTTAAAATGCCATTGGCAATCTCCGCGCGCCAATCACTCGGAATGGAAACACGACATTTCGTATCCATTTTGTAGGGGTAAAACCCCCCAAGGCTGTGATTAGCGGTGCTCATTAATACACTGATTAGCTTTATTAGGACACTTTAGTACACAACAACACACTTTGGGTCAATCTCTAAAGAGACTAATTTTTAGTTACATCAGGTGACCACAGAAGCCTCATGATTAATGAACGTTAACTCAATCCACGAGACCGAACTCAACATCATGTTACCAGTTTTCCTATCAAACGGTCTGCTTATGAGCAGAAGCTTGTTCCATTTCCTAGCCGCACATTCATCGTAGAATTTTACCCAAAGCGCCCTATCGACGCTTTTCGGGCAGTTCTAATCCACGTCATTTAGGTCTAAGGGAGGGCTTGCTAGGTTGCTAAATTTGAAACCAAGAATAATTCATACTCTATACACATATTATCCACAACTGCATCGTGGCAGATCCTACTTATTAACAAGTTGCACACATAGGTTGGTCATGCGGCTTCATCATAAGCCAAATAATGTTGTGCATAACTTGTGCATAACATCGTCTCTATTGTTGACAAACAGGTATCGAACAATGTTCCACATATTGTTTAATATCAACTTTATCATACACAAGGTCTGTTAGTAGCTGTTGTTAAGTGCGTTAAACCTAACATAGCTAACCCATCTAGCTAGATACCATTAACACCATGTCATCAATGACTTAAGTATTAATCACGTAATGGAAAACATTCAAAGTTAGTATGAATTAACAGCTTACTCACAAGTTACTATACATTTACGACACACCGGGAAAGTGATTCACATACTTGATCTCAAAATCAGGAAAATGGTTAACGATCTGAATCTTATAGTCTGGACAACTGGTAACGATTTTCCAAAGGCCTGGTTTATTGGCAAAATGCCTGACTTTTTTTACTTTCAGATCGGGGAAATGATTCACCACCTTGACTTTATAATCGGGAAAGCTGCGCACGAATTGGATGCGCCCGTGAATTTTTGAGAGATCGATATTTTTGGCTGCCATGTGGATTCGACGTCCAGTCATGGCGATTTATTCAATCCCACAAAGGAACCTATTCCACATTCTCTGCCAACGGCACCTCCTTGGCTCCAGCCCAGAGGTCCTCGAGGCCGTATAGATCACGCATTTCCTGATGCATGATGTGCACCATAACATCGATGAAATCCAGCACCACCCAGCGCGAATCAGCATTACCCTCGGCATTTTCGGCGCGGACGTCGTGTTTATCAATGAGCACCTTCTCCACGTCACGCATAACGGCACGAAGGTGTGGCAGCGAGGTGCCGGAGCAGACGACCATAAAGTCCGTCAGTGAGGATATACCGGTGAGGTCGAGAACGCGAATGTCCTCGGCTTGGATTTCCTCCGCTGCGCGTGCGCATGCGATGGCGAGTTCTTTGCCTTCAATAGCCATGAGTCTGAGTAAGTGCCGATAAAAAAGCCGCCTGTTTCAGGGTGAACACGCGGCGGATCAATTGAGTGGTGAAATCAAAAAGGGAAATGGAGCATAGCGGATTCGAACCGCTGACCCCCTGCATGCCATGCAGGTGCTCTACCAACTGAGCTAATGCCCCTTTTTCCTTTCACACATCACGACCGCCGCTGGGCGGCAAACGTTCTGCGGGGGCGGAGTTATCCCACGGCGCGGCTAGTGGCAAGAGGATTTTTCAGATGATGTTAAAATTCCTCAATGATATTGAGCATCTTAATGGTCGCTTGAATAGCGGCCTCCGTCTGATCAGCATCCAAACCTCTGGTTTTGAACCCCTTACCGTCCATATCCCAAAGAATCGTTGTCTCCACGAGGGCATCTGTGTGTCCACCGGGAGGAATCGTCACTGAGTAGTCCTGCAAGATCGGGTGTTTTTTATCGAGACGCTTGTAGATTTTCCAAAGAGCTTTGACAAAAGCGTTATATTGACCGTCGCCCACACTGGTTTCCTGGTAATACTCGCCTTTGATTCTGAGACGCACAGTAGCGATGGGGTTGAGCCCCTGGGTCAGTGAAAGTGAGTAGTTTACCACTTCGATATCGTTACCCGCTGTTGCAGTGCCAAGAACATCGGCGATGATAAATGGAAGGTCTTCCTTGGTCACTCTTTCCTTTTTATCACCCAGTTCGATGATTCTCTGGGTCACACGTTTAAGATCGTCTGGCTCGAGGCTCATACCAAGTTCCTCCAAGTTCTTCTGGATGTTTGCTTTTCCAGATGTCTTGCCAAGCGCGTATTCGCGGGTACGACCAAAGCGTTCCGGCAGCAGTCCATTGTAGTATAGGTTATCCTTGGAATCACCGTCGGCGTGGATACCAGCAGTTTGGGTAAACACAAAATCACCGATCACCGGCTTGTTGGCAGGGATCCTAACACCTGAATATGTCTCAACAACTCGACTTACTTTATTGATGCTGGTTTCATCGATATTAGTCGATTGCTTGAGCTGATCATGGATCACACCAATAACGCTGGAAAGCGGGACATTGCCAGCTCTTTCACCCATACCATTGACGGTTGCATGAATGCCGTGAACCTTTGCCTTCACCGCATTGAACACATTTGCCGCAGCGAGATCGTAATCGTTATGCGCATGAAAATCGAACCACTGATCAGGGTAGCGAGTGATCATTTGTGAACAGAAATCAAGTGCCTGGTCTGGATTTAAAATACCCAGTGTATCAGGCAGCATGAAGCGTTTGATCGACGTGTCTTTCAGCCCATCCACCATAAAGAAAACGTAATCAGGTGAGCTTATCATCCCGTTCGACCAGTCTTCGAGGTAGATGTTGACGTCCACATTCTGAGAATCGGCGTAGGCAATCAATTCCTTGATGTCAGCGAGGTGCTGCTCGGGTGTTTTGCGCAACTGAAGCTCAACATGTCGCTGAGAGCCCTTAGCAAGAAGGTTGATGACACGTCCACCAGCGCTGGTGATCCAGTCAACGGATACTTTTCCATCAACAAAACCAAGTACTTCGACGTGATCGATCAAGCCGTTTTTCTTTGCCCAAGTGGTGATGGCATTGACGCATTCGAACTCCCCATCGGAAACCCTCGCGGAGGCGACTTCGATGCGATCCACCTTCACATCTTGTAGCAGAATCTTTGCGAGACTCAGCTTTTCATGCGCAGAGAAAGAGACCCCGGAGGTCTGTTCACCATCCCGTAGGGTGGTGTCCATGATTTCAATTTGCATGAGGAAGTAGTGTTAGGTTTTGGGCGAACGGGAAGATAAGAAATCTTCGTTGCGCTAATAAAAACTGGTTTTTTCCCACTCTTCAATCTTATCCTTATTGCTCAAAAGATAGTCGATGTCATCGTAGCCATTCAGTAGGCAGTTTTTCTTGTAAGGATTAATATCGAAACCTTCAGAGTCACTTGTGGCATCGATGGTGATCGTTTGATCCGGAAGATTAACGGTGACGACAGTTTTTGCGTCAGCATCGATCGCCGCGAAAAGTTTGGCGAGAAATTCCTCTGAAACCTGCACAGGCAGCACACCATTATTGAGTGCATTGCCTTTAAAGATATCAGCGAAGAAACTCGAAACAACAACGCGTAATCCGTAACCAGCGATCGCCCAAGCAGCGTGCTCTCGGCTCGATCCACTACCGAAATTCTTGCCTCCAACAAAGATCTCACCGCTATAAGTGGGATCGTTGAGTACAAAATCAGGTTTGGGTTGATCTTGTTTATCGTAGCGCCAGTCGCGGAAGAGATTGTCGCCAAAACCTTCCTTTGTAGTTGCCTTAAGGAAACGTGCTGGAATGATTTGATCGGTATCCACATTTTCAATAGGAAGTGGAATGCAAGTGGACGTGACGGTTAGAAATTTTTCGATAGCCATGTTTTTGAAGGTAATGAGGTTAGACAAGTGCAGGTTCTGATGATTCGAGGAGCGAGCGGGGGTCGGTCACCTCACCAGTGACAGCTGCAGCCGCAGCGGTGAGCACGCTCGCGAGTAGAGTTCTAGCGCCGGGCCCTTGACGACCTTCAAAGTTACGGTTCGATGTGGAAACGCTGTAGAGTCCTGCAGGAACTTTGTCGTCGTTCATGGCCAAGCAGGCGGAACAGCCTGGCTGACGCATCACGAAGCCTGCATCGGTCATGATTTTGATTAGACCTTCTTCCTGGGCTTGTTTCTCGACGCGGCGACTACCGGGAACGAACCAGGCGGTCACGTGGTCGGCTTTTTTCTTTCCCTTGATAAAGTCACAAAAGGTTCGAAGGTCTTCGATGCGACCATTAGTGCATGAACCGACAAATACGTAGTCGATTTTTTTACCAATCATCTGATCGCCAGGTTGGAATCCCATGTAATCCATCGACTGTTTAAAGGACGCCTGACCTGCTTCATCAATGTCATCAAGTGTGGGAATGGAACCTGTGATGCCAACTCCCATTCCTGGGTTGGTGCCGTAGGTGATCATCGGCTCGATATCGGAGGCATTGAAGTTGAATGTTTTATCGAACTCAGCGCCTTCGTCAGTTTTTAAAGTTGCCCAATACTCAAGCGCCTTTTCCCAGTCCTCCCCTTTTGGAGCAAATTCACGCCCTTCAATGTAGTCAAAAGTCGTCTGGTCCGGGGCGATGAGCCCACCACGCGCACCCATTTCGATACTCATATTACACAGTGTCATGCGCGCCTCCATAGAGAGTGCCCTGATGGCAGATCCAGCAAACTCAACAAAGTATCCGGTTGCACCACCCGTGGATAGCTGCGAGATGATGTAGAGAATGATGTCTTTGGATGCCACCCCCTTTTCTAGATCACCATCGATATTAATGAGCATACGCTGAGGCCGTGGCTGAAGGATACACTGGCTAGCCAGAACCATTTCCACTTCGCTGGTGCCGATACCAAAAGCAATCGTACCAAAGGCTCCGTGTGTGGAGGTGTGGCTGTCACCACAAACGATAGTCATTCCAGGAAGTGTGTAGCCATTTTCTGGTCCCACAACGTGAACAATACCATTTTTGTTATTACCTAGTCCATAGAGCGTGATCCCATATTCCTCACAGTTCTTCGTCAGGGTCTCAACCTGAAATTTGGAAATGGGGTCAGTGATTGGCTTGTCCTGATCCCAAGTAGGTATGTTGTGGTCAGGTGTGGCGGTTGTTTTACTGGGCCGCAACACACCAAGCCCACGCTCTCTGAGCCCATTGAAAGCTTGCGGGGAAGTAACCTCGTGGGCGAACTGACGGTCAATATAAAGCTGAGTGGGCCCATCTTTGACTTCTGATACAGCGTGTGCGTCCCAAATTTTATCGAATAAAGTTTTTGCCATAATAATTAAAAAGTGTGTCACGCATCCCGCAGGACTCGCGGGAGCGGATATAATGAAAGATCGGCCAGAGGTGCGATCATAAAGTTGAATAATTACGTCAACAGCTGGGTATCGACAACGAAACTATCTAGCAACCGTGTAGAGCCAACCCCTAATTTCTTGAGTCACACCAATCGTAGCTTTTAACCTCTCATCCTTTTTATTGTGCCATGCATCTGCGGCATACACTGGATGGGTTATCCAGACATTTGGCATATCAGTATCCAATACCCCTCCCATTTTAACAGATTCCCACCAGAGCTTTGCTTTGGAGTCCGTATTTACCATCTGCCATGAGTCGGCACTTATTTGAGGCGCTTGCTGCATTGTTTTCAAGCCGATGATAGCAACACAGCTTTCATCATCTGACAAACAGCGTTCGCGCAACCAGCTTTTCTGGTCAGCAGGTGAACGATCAAAGGGCAGGAAAACAAATCGTATAGTTCTGGATGGTTTTTCATTCGCCAGAGACGACGCGAGCATCATGACTGTTGCTACTGTATTAGAATCCGCCACCTCCCCCTCTCCAGCATAACTAACCGCCATGAAAACGATTTCTTTTGCTCTCT
>JABHEX010000211.1 GCA_018676385.1 Akkermansiaceae bacterium | reverse complement strand
ATGGATGATGCTTCAGCAAGATCAACCAGAGGATGTTGTGATCGCTACCGGCAAACAAATCTCCGTGCGTGAGTTTGTCAGGATGTCAGCACAAGAAGCAGGTATCGAACTAGCTTTTAGTGGTGAGGGAGTAGAAGAAATTGCTACGGTTACTGCAGTTGATTCCGCAAAAGCCCCAGCTGTTTCGGTCGGTGATGTAATTGTCAAAGTTGACCCTCGCTACTTCCGACCAGCCGAAGTGGAGACCCTTCTGGGCGACCCCACGAAGGCGAAAGAAAAACTCGGTTGGGTTCCTGAAATTACTGTTGAAGAAATGTGTGCCGAAATGGTCGCCAACGATCTTGATCAAGCCAAACGCCACGCCCTGCTCAAGTCACACGGCTATGACGTAGCTGTATCTAAAGAGTGATAAGGTAAAACGGATTGATATCAAATAGCATGGCGGATTGGCCTCAATCCGCCGAGGTTACTTTTTAAAGCATCATGGCAAAAAAACTCTTAATCCTTGGCGCAGGAGGAATGGTCGGATCAGCTCTTGTCCGCGCTGCCGAACAACGTGGTTATACAGATCTCCTAACACCTAATAGCAGCGATCTTGATCTGACTAATCAGGCCGAGACACATGCCTTCTTAGCTGATCATCAACCAGACGAAGTCATTGTTGCCGCTGCGCGGGTAGGTGGTATCCATGCCAATAGCACCTATCCAGCAGAATTTATCTATAAGAATCTGATGATTGCTGCGAATGCGATCGAAGGCTCTTATCAAGCAGGAATCCAACAACTCCTCTTTCTCGGAAGCTCATGTATTTACCCGAAATTAGCGCCCCAGCCGATGCCGGAAAACTGCCTCCTAACCTCCGAGCTTGAACCGACCAATGAAGCCTACGCAATTGCAAAGATCTCCGGACTCAAACTCTGCCAATACTACCGCAAACAATACGGAGTTAATTATCACTCCGCTATGCCCACTAACCTCTACGGCCCAGGAGATAACTACCATCCGGAAAACTCCCACGTCATCCCCGCAATGATCCGCCGCTTTCATGAAGCGAAGGAGTCAGGTGCAGAAACCGTGACCATCTGGGGAAGTGGCACGCCCAAACGTGAATTTCTTTATGTCGAAGACCTTGCCGATGCTTGTTTTCACCTGCTCGCACTAGACAATCCACCCGACTGGGTAAACGTCGGCTATGGCGACGATGTCACCATCATGGAGCTAGCTCAAGCCGTCGCCAGAGCAGTAGGATTTAAAGGCTCCATTGATACAGACCCATCCAAACCCGACGGCACACCCCGCAAGCTAATGGATAATAGCATCCTCCGTTCACTTGAGTGGAAGCCAAGCGTCAACCTTGAACAGGGCCTTGCAACCGCCTATCAGTGTTTTCTTACAGAAAAAATAAGGGAGGTTTGAAGGCATTTAAGGGATGCTTTGAGTAAGTAAAGGCGCTGAAAGCGCCATGGACAATAATTATCGACAACCTCAAATTTATAATTAATTTATCCCTTGCGGGAATTCTAGTTTTGATAAGGATGTGGTATCTGGGACACTTTAAAAAACCCATGCACGTGATGAAATTGATATTCATAATATATTGTATTGGTCTATTCTGGTCTTTGCTCTACAGCTCAGTAAGCTGGGCTGATACAAAATCAGCCGATTATGAGCCATCAAAACTTCCTGGGAGCAGCATTCATCTTGTTAGCCGACTTGCAGAGTTCGAAATTCGCGAGAAACAAAAACTTGAACAGGTACTAAATAGCAAACGCAAAGAAGTGCTTGTGATTCTCCGCAAACATTTTAAGCAGTCTACAAAAAATGGGAATCTTGAGCAGGCTATTGCTATTCGCAGAGAAATTGAACGTATAGAAGCATTACTCGTTCGGTTTATGCCGAGCCGTATTAGTTCCACAATTACTCAATACGAGACAAATAATGCTATTGCCAAACCCGAGGCAATTTCAGTTTTCTTTTATATAGATGGCGACCAAGCGAAGGGAAGAGTTCACCTCAAATTCAAACACCCAAAACTTGAGCAACTATTCAACACGTATGATCGAATTGAACTAGAAATCCAAGCAGCAAACACCAATGAAGCTGCGTCTATAGGCGGGCTTCTGGTAAAACACAAAAAAAAGAAAATTGGCCAATACATTGGGATTAAACGGAACGAAAAGGTTCTTATCACCCTCGAGTATTGGAAGATAT
>JABHEX010000210.1 GCA_018676385.1 Akkermansiaceae bacterium | reverse complement strand
TGGGCGGCATGCTGGCCGATCTTGATGAAGTTGATGTTAAGAAAGTATCGAAGCTCGTGGCCGATGATTTTGCCTGCGAGTCGTTGCGGGCTGCTGAATTAACGACGGTGATCGATGACGCGTATCTGAAAATTGAGCGGGCCGCGAGTGCGACTCCTTTACCCGATCTTGGAAAACCGGCACCGGGAAAAGCCGGGATGGCCGGGTTGAAGCACCGTGGTGCTGATGGATTGGCGCAGGCGATGCGTGCTGCTTTTGCCCCGTTTAAGAACGCTGCTGATCTACACTTCAAGGGCAAGGTGTTCAAGGTGCTCAAGACAGAGGATGGCTTTTTAACCAGGCAGTATGTGAGTGTTTCCGGTAATAAGCCGAGTGAAGCGAAGTCGCCAGGTAAAGTCGAGCTGCATGCGACGTGGGACATTGGTTGGGTGCTAGGTGAGGATGGGGCGAAACCAAGGATGCGGTGGATTCGGCTCGTGGAGTTTGAGCAGACGGAGTCACACCAGCGGGGTGGAGCCTTGTTTGCGGATTGCACGAAGTCGGTTCTCGGTGGCAACCCTGTCTACGCCGACCAGTTTTTGCGTGGCATGAACCATTGGTTTGACCGTATTCAAGATAATGGTTCGGACGTGTTACGTGCTCATCCGGGGTTGGCGATTGGGGATGTGAATGGGGACGGGCTGGACGATCTCTATGTCTGCCAGGAGACAGGACTGCCGAACCGATTGTTTATTCAAAATGCCGATGGCACGGCTCGCGAGGAGTCGGCGCAGTGGGGTATTGACTGGCTGCAATCGTCACGTAGCGCGCTGCTGGTTGATCTCGACAACGACAAGGACCAGGACCTGGTAGTTGCGATTCTGGGTGGGGTGATCGTGGCGGAAAATGACGGGCAGGGGAAATTTCAAATTCGTGAGGTGCTTGAAACCGAGAATGATGTGATGTCTCTGAGCGCGGTAGATTACGACATGGATGGACGACTCGATATTTATGCCTGTGTTTATTATGAAAATAAAAGTCTAGGCAATGGTGCCAGGGCTGCTGTGGCATCTGCCGAGGTAGGGTTTTCTGTGCATGATGCCAACAATGGCGGGCATAACGTTCTTTTCCAAAACCAGACACCGGCATCGGGTGCTTGGAGCTTTGTCAATGTAACCAAGGATGTGGGGCTGGATGTGAACAACCATCGCTATAGTCTGGCCGCATCATGGGATGATTTTGATAATGATGGAGATCAGGATCTCTATGTGGCCAACGACTATGGACGCGATCATTTATACCGCAACGATCCATCCGATACCGCAGGAGGTAAGTCGGGGCGGAAGTTTGTCGATATTTCCGATGAGGCACATGTCGAGGATAGCGCAACTGGCATGTCGACGTCGTGGGCTGATTACGACCGCGATGGGTGGATGGATGTGTTCATCGCCAATATGTGGTCGTCTGCGGGCAACCGGATTGCATTCCAGGAGCAATTTCAGACGGATGCCACGCCTGAAGCAAAGCAGCGGTTTCAACGTGTTGCGCGCGGTAATACTCTGCTGAGAAACCAGGGTGACGGGACGTTTGCCGATCACAGTGCCCCGGCGGGCATCGAGATGGGCCGCTGGGCCTGGGGGACGAACTTTGTTGATCTGAATAACGACGGCTGGGAGGATGTCGTTGTCGCCAATGGCTATATTACCACGGAAGACACAGGGGATTTGTGAAGTTTCTGGTGGCGACAGGTCGTGTCGCAGCCGAGTACACCGGAAAACACCTCTGCTGCCAGTGCAGGTAGAGGCTCTAGCTCGGATCTTTCCCGGATGATGCACGAAGGGCGGTCGTTCAGCAGCCATGAGCGGAATTGTGTCTATCTTAACACCGGATCGGCACCCGCGGGTGGTGGGCGCTTTGCCAATATCTCGGCGATTAGCGGGCTCGACTTTCCTGACGACGGCCGGGCCGTGGCCTTGGTCGACTGGGATCACGACGGCGATCTGGACATGTGGATATCCAACCGCAATGCACCCCGTCTGCGGCTGATGCGCAATGAACAGCCACGTGGTAATCATTTCCTGATGCTACGGCTGGTGGGCAATGGCAAGAATACCAACCGGGATGCCATCGGTGCCCGGGTGGAGGTGGTTCTTGGCGGGCCGGGTGAGCACCGACCACTCATTGAAACGCTGCGTGCGGGTGAGGGGTTTTTAGCACAGTCGAGTAAATGGATTCATTTCGGGCTTGGTAAGGTAGACGCCATCGAGCGGGTGACGGTCCGCTGGCCGGGTGGGGTGGTTGAAGAGTTTTCCGGCGTGGCGGTGGATCATCGCTACCGGCTGGTGCAAGGATCTGGCAAGGTGCAGGACATCGGGTCGCCAGCGCGTGAGACCGTGCTTGCCAGCAATCCGCAGAATGTGCAGTCGCCTACCCAAACGGCACGAGTGCCGTTGGTCGAGTTATTACCGATGCCGAGATCACTTTACGCTGAGTTTGATGGTCAGAAGCGCCAGTTGCCTTTTGATGATGGGCGTCTGCTTCTGGTGAATTTATGGGCGAGTTGGTGCGCACCATGCCGGGTCGAACTGAAGGAGTTTTCTGAACGGTACAAGGAATTGCAGGACAAGGGCATTGACGTGCTTGCGCTATCGGTTGAAGGGCTTGAGGAAGATGCCAACAAGGGGGTGAACACTGCACGACGGGTATCCGAGGGGAAATTTCCTTTCTTAGTCGGTATGGCGACGGATTCATTGGTCTCGGATTTTCAAAACGAGCACAACCGCCATATTCCTTTGCATAAAAAACTGCCACTGCCGTCCAGTTTCCTGATCGACCGGCAGGGCCGGCTATCTGTAATTTACAAAGGCAAGGTGTCCGTTGACCAGTTGCTCGTGGATGCGGCACATAGCGAGGGGGACCGGCACGCGCGTATGGTCAGGTCGTCACCCGTAGGCATAGGGGGACAGTCAATCAAGCATCCCCGTGTTGAGCAGATAGCGGTCAACGAGGCCGAATTTCTCCGGTTTTATGCCGCTGCGGAGTTGCAAGGTTTGGGGAGGATCGACGAGGTGGCCAGACAGTATGCGGATGTGCTGAAGTTCAGGCCAGAGAGCTATATGGCACAGAGCAATCTGGGTAATACACTGGCCAAACTCGGGCGCACCACCGAGGCGATAGCCCACCTGCAGAAGGCGTCCCGCATTAAGCCGGATGAAGCGGTGCCGTATTATAACCTAGCAAATATTTTGCACGGCCAAGGGAAGATCTCGAGTGCGATCGAGTACTATCAAAAGGCGTTGAATGCAGATCCTGACTTTGCCAATGCGCACAAAAACCTGGCGATCACCCTGCAGGGACGCGGGCGGCTGGTGGAGGCGGTTTCTCATCTCCAACAGGCAATACGGATCATGCCAGACGACGCCAGCCCTCATCTCAGTCTGGGCCTCATATCGAAGGCACAGGGGAATCCGGATAAAGCCATCGAGCATTTCCAGAAAGCCCTCCAGCTGAATCCTGATTACGCAGAGGCCCATAGTAAGTTGGCGATGGTCTTACAGGAGCAAAAGAGGGTAGATCAGGCAATCAAGCACTACCAGCAGGCGCTAAAAATTAAAGCTGATTTTACCGAGGTCCGGTTTAACCTAGCGAATGCCCTGTATAGCCAAGGGAAGGTGGGTGAAGCGATCGAGTATTATAATCAGGTATTGAGCATCATGCCAAAGAACCCGGTGGTGTTGACGAAGTTAGCCTGGATCCGCGCGACCCATCCTGATGCGAAGTGGCGTGACGGTGCGCAAGCCGTCGCCCTGGCAGAGCAATGCTGTCAGATCACCCAGAACAGGATGATGGCCGCACTCAATGCATTAGCAGCCGCCTACGCCGAGGTAGGACGATTTGAGGACGCTGTCCGCTGGCAGCTCAAGGCAATTGAGCTTGCTGGTAATGCCGATACCACTGAACTTAAAAAACAGCTGGAATCCTTCAAGGGAGGTAAACCACTAAGGAAATAACACATACATTCACCCAATAAGGTGGCGTTCTACATTTTTTCGTAGAAATTTCCTAGAAACCAGAGAAAACCTATTCAGAAAAGGAAAGGTTGCAACATTAAATTATCTCGTCCTAATTATTCAGTGAGGGTATGTTCACGTCTGCAAGTGGTAACACTGTCTATCATTTGCTCATGTGTGTGTAACAGAAGATCTGCAAAGATCATGGCA
>JABHEX010000209.1 GCA_018676385.1 Akkermansiaceae bacterium | reverse complement strand
TGCATCTTTGATTCGTGGGTTAGGCGCTTTCTTCTTACCCTGTGTTTCTGCCCCAAGCATACCAATGAGGTAACTAAGGGCCTCTCCTGCAACAACTCTGTTTTCTCCTCTTTCGGCAGTATTCAAAGCCAAGATATAATATTTCTCAGCGTCGTCATATTCCGCACGACTCTCAAAAATGTTTCCTTTCATGTTGTATGTCATGTCAATGACTGCACTCGAAGAAAATTCATTTTCAATACGATTCAAAATTACCAGCGCAGGGTCATACTCACTCTCTGCAAAGTGGCAATTGGCACGATCATAAAGAGCATTCGGCATGTAGATGTTGGTTCCTGGTTCAGGATACTTACTCAGAAATACATCGAGCAACTTAGCTGCCTTTTCCCAGTATTGCTGTCGAGTCAGGTTAGAGCTCTGAAAATACTCAGAGTGCATGATCAGTTTACTCTCGGGATACTCTTTGACATGCTGATCGAGGAAGGGTTGCGCCTCATCGAAATTGCCCAGATAAAAATGGCTCCCACCAAGAACAAACAGGCAGATATCATGTTGCTCGGATGGCTTGGCAACCTTCTCAATAAGCACCTCAGCAACTTCGAGACTTTTAGAATACTCACCCCCAAAAAACAGACTAGATAACATCAGACGGCGAACGCTGTCGACCTTATCACTCTCAGGGAAGTCCTTGAGAAAAATGCTTCCATAATGCTCAGTCGTTAAGATTTCGCCGATAAGAGATGAAACACGCACAAGACTGAAAAGATGAGACTCACGCTTTTTACTCTTGTTATAGTATAACTCCAATTGCTCCATTGCCGCAAAGACGCCGCGCTGGTTGCCTGCTTGATCATGCAAATAAGCCATGGCATTGATGGCTTTAACATCATCTGGGTCTCCACTGCGGAGCTTTGCTTTCATTTTAGCAAGGCCGGATTCAAGTCGAGATGCCTCGATAATTTTAACACCATCAACGATCCCCTTACGACCCGATAGCTGATTGAGCCGAACTTGTATATCATCAATAACTTCCTGAGTATTTGGAATCATCGCATAGAGATTAAATGCCGCTTTGTACATGTCGGATTCAAGAGCATTTCCGGCAAGCTTGAGAAAAACAGGAGTGTATTCAAATCGTTGATATGGCGGCATCGAGATATCCGAACGATTTTTATTAAGAAAATCTACCATAGCGGCCTCATTATTTGCCTTGATCACTGATTGTGATAAAGCCAAGAAAGCGGCAAATATACCTGTATCGGAAGTCCTCATCTTGTCCTTATTTTTCAAAGCCGTCTCAAAGTTACGAATGCCTTCGGGTATTTTAGCTTTTTCCATAAGGAAATTACAAATAGCTAAATTGATGTAAAAGCCACCGAGTGAGGGTAGTATTTTGTCACGTGGCTCACGTTCTGCCTTGAATTTCTTGTATAGATCTATCGCCTTCTTATACTCACCCAGTCCCATACTCGCCTCTGCCCAGCGCTGTAAGCATGCCTTGTGTGCAGTATTGGTTGACTGTGCCATTCCCGGAGCTCCATTGGGATATTTCTTATAGCACTCTTCGAACGATTTTGCAGCTTCCCCAAACCATTTGTCGCTATCCTCTCCGGCATTGTTACGTTTTGCCTGGTTGGCAAGCTTGAGTTCACTGAGCCCCTTACGATACCATATAGTACCGAACTTAGCCCCATATAACATGGGTGCACGCCCACTGTAATTAGTTGTAATGCGCTCAAGAATCGCTTGGCTCTTGTCGTATTTGCGCTGCTTCCATGCCAAGTTTGCTGCACTCATTTGATCATTCAAATTTTGTGCCTCAGCTTCTCCAATCAGAGACAGCGTGAGCAGTGAAATCAAGCAGGTGAAAAATATACAAGACAGGCGGGATGATTTCATGTTCATAGATTGTGTAGGTTTATGTTAGCTAAAAGTTTCTTAAAGGGTGATTTCGAGGTTTTGTGACGTGCTGCTATAGCTCTTAATTTTTTAAATCCATGATTAGCAATGGATTGATTTTCAGTTGGCGAATAATTCACCATGGGAAAGTGCCAAATCCCCAGCATACAGTAATACACGATTTGAATCGCACTGAGGGTAGCCTAGAATTATATTCATTGGGTAGTAAATATTTGTCTGCTGTTCAAAAAGATAACGTTTTAACAACAATCATTATTAGACTATATTGAGATACCATTCTCATCCACAACGCTACATCAGTAATTTACCAACCACGAATAATTTAAAGATTATCTACCAAATCAGTAAATGTGACTTTTGAGATGTTCGCTGATGCCAGACAATTTAGCACGTCAATAATTCGTTGTTGCTGAGACTCACCATCAGCCCATATCTGAACGATAGGTTGTTGTCCCCCTGCTTCTGCAGCAGCAGCCAAGCTGTCAAGGCGGCTGCGTAGTTCAACCAAGGTTCTGTTATTAGTCTCAGACTCAACAATTTGAGACTCAGGACCTGCATTGACGAAAATTTGCCCACTCTTCTCGATCTTGATGAACATTGGCTCCAGGACTGGAGGTGTCTCACTGGGTGCCGCCGCGGGCAGAGCCATACGCAAAT
Source organism: Akkermansiaceae bacterium (assembly GCA_018676385.1). Classification (GTDB taxonomy): domain Bacteria; phylum Verrucomicrobiota; class Verrucomicrobiia; order Verrucomicrobiales; family Akkermansiaceae; genus Oceaniferula. The sequence continues at coordinate 4,599 of JABHEX010000209.1, read as the reverse complement.
CCTGCTCACGCGGCTGGATAGTCGTAGTTACGAGGAAGTAAATTAGGAGTAGAAAACAAACGTCAATCAGCGATGAAATATCGAGACCTGGTTCATCATCTTCAAGATTATCGGATACTTTTTTACGTGCCATGGAATATAATAGTTAAATAAATGAATGATTATTTTTTTTTCTCGAATCCGTAAACAGAGAACACAACGTTGTCCACACCGGCAGCTGCAGATGCACGAATTACTGTGCGCACATACTTGAATGATACACCCTTATCACCACGAACATGGATAACGGGCACCAATCCCTTGGCTTCCTCCTCATCCTTCTTTTTCTTTACGTAGTCAGTGATTGCTTCAGCGTCAGCAAACTCTACAGAGCTGATTTCTGCACGATATGTTCCATCCTTGCGAATGTTTATGACGATACGGCCTTTACCGTCAGCGGCCTTCTTTGAGGAACGAGCTACCGGAGGTTCGACTTTGGGGTCTTGCTTAACCACAATCACAGTGGAGGCCACGATGAAGAAAATAAGTAACAGAAAGACCATGTCGATCATCGGCGACATGTCGACTTTAAGTTCGTCATCGCCTCCTGCTACAGCGCGCCGCAATTTGTTAGATGCCATATTATTTTAATAAGTTAGGTTATTGCCCTGTTTGTGATAAGAAGATAGGCTGGCCACTTTAAACGACCAACACTTTTTCTACTTGTAATCACCCAGCAAGAGGTTGTCACCAACCTCTTATCAGGAAATATTAATCACTAGTTAGGTTAAACGGCTATGCCCTCAGGAATCTTAGCAAGATGTGCATCACCATTGACTGTCTGGATCGAAGCATTAAGAAGCTCCTCTGCAGTGTGGTGGCAATCAGCCACTAAGTTATTTAGTTTGTTCTTAAAGAAGAAATAAGCAGCCAGTGACGGGATTGCAGTGACCAAACCCCACAACGTTGTCAGTAGTGCCACAGAAATATCTCCAGCCAACATCGAAGGATCAGCAGATCCATCACCACTAGCGAGAGTACCGAATGCACCGACCATACCAAGCACAGTCCCGAACAGCCCTAGCATCGGCGCTGCTTGTGCAATCAGAGAAATGTAGTTGATGAGAGTCATGCTTTTGCGGTTCTCGTTGATCGTGTAATCCGCAATCGCATCTTCGACGTAGTCACGACCAAGGTCTTCAGGCTTGCGCGCATCCACGTTAGGCAAAGCATAGGCCATCATTCTGCCAAGATAACTTGGGTGTGATGCCCCGAGCTCGATCGCCGAACGGATACGACAATTAATCATGTGTTCCATAAGACCGGCCTTGAGGTCATCAGGACCAAACTTCTGCTTGGTCAGATTCATAAAATTAAAAACGCAGAGCGCAACGAGCGCTAATATCAAGAGTCCAATTAGTATCATTGGCCATCCCCCCGCTGTGACGTAACGCTCTAAGACATTCTTGTCATCCTCGGCATAGAGAGATGGGGTAGTGATGAGCGCTGTGGTAACTACGGTGGTCACAGTCTTGAAAGAACGAATTGATGTGATTTTCATTATTGTTGTTTGTAGGTTGGTTAGTTGGTGTTTTAACTTGTGGTGATTTTGTTAAGGATAAACACACTAGCAAGCTGGAACGATTCTGCGAATGTTCTTCTTAGAGTAAAGGAGTAAATTACGAAAATCTTGATATAATTCTCGCAAGTCCCGCCTTGACGCATCCGCAACATCACACTAGGCGTTTCTACCCGCATTGCACCACTAACTAAAATGCAATGGGCTCATAGTACAATGGATAGTATGATGGCCTCCGAAGCCATAGATCCAGGTTCGACTCCTGGTGAGCCTACCACTGCTCGTTATTGTAAGTGACAGTATGTCCCTTTTTGCCGCAGTGATACCAAATCCAATACCAATTACTGGTTTCGTATTAGCGGCACCATCGCAATCATTAGATCGCAGACATGTAATAACGCTATTGCAAAACCTAACTGTCATCAGTCAATCTTTTCTGATAAGCCGCATCAAAAACAGCCCAGCACGCAATAAAACCGGAAGCAAAATCTTGAGGGCGCATACCTATCCATCTTCTAACCTCATCCAAACCAAACCACTCTCCAGCTTCAATTTCACTGCAAGGAAATCGAACTGCACCATCATGGCGTGCTGTGAAGAGCCGCACATGCTCCCATCCAGTTTTTTCACAAGCGGCTATACTACCAATTTCCTGAACATCTGCACCCACAATACCGAGCTCTTCTTGCAACTCCCTGACAGCGGTCTCCTCATACCCTTCACCTGCATTGAGATGCCCAGCCGCACTAGAATCCCAAACCCCTGGATGCACATCTTTAAGTCGTGACCTCTTTTGAAGAAACAGCTCATGACGCTTGTTGAAAACAAACATATGCACCGCCCGGTGCAGAAGACCTTCGCGATGCGCTTCATCGCGTGTTGCCTGACGCTGCACATCATCATTTTCATCAACAATATCAAAAATTTCGTCTCCCCTCTGCGGGTTGTTTTTTAGCGGATGATCATCATAAGACCTTACCAAGTCCACCCATTGTTCCAACGTAAGCTCTTCTGCCCGCGATGTCTCTGCAACTCCAACAGAAACCGTAACATCTTCCCATTTTGCCGTGTCCGGCATTTGTTTGCGCATCTGTTTGCGGCGCTGAGAAAAACCACGTCTGACAAGCTCATCAAACAAGCGGGCGTCATAGACTGGCAAATCAGCAGGACGTGGCTCACAAATCATTACTGTAGAGTCAATCAGTGGGCGGGGAAAGAATGCCTGAGGCGGTATTGTCTTAACTGGTTTACTTACCCACTCGCTCTGCATACGTAGTGATAATACCCCGTAGCTCTTTGTACGCGGCTCCGCAATGATCCTATCAATAAATTCTTTTTGCAGCATTAGCACAGCACGGCAAACAGGCGACGGACGACTCATGAAATTACGCATAATAGCGCCACCTGCTGAGTATGGCAGATTACCTAACAACTTGACCGGTTGATACTTGAATAGCTGCCTAACGTCGAAGCGCGCACCATCGTGATGATACACTTCAACGTGACTCATAGAATCATATTTGATTTTCAACCCCTCCGCCAGGCGAGCATCAAACTCAATGAGAATCACATGATCGGCAACTCCTATGACATGCTCCGTGAGCGCTCCAATCCCCGGCCCAACCTCAACAACGGTGTCACCGGGTTGCACATCAAGCTGAGCCACAATCCAACGAGAGACATTTTCATCAATTAGAAAATTCTGGCCCAGTTTTTTTGAGGGTATCACACCTAGTTGCGTGAGCCGCTTTCCAGTATCTGTCGGGTTCATCTATTTTAGAGCATCTAATAACAGACCAATGTGCTTCAATGGACTAACTCGCTCAAAAGCATGCTCCAACATCCCATCCACACCTATAACAAATGTGCTGCGCTCAATGCCCATGTATTTTTTCCCAAACAAAGACTTCTGCACCCACGCACCATAGGCTTCAGATATCTGGTGAGCCGTATCAACTAACAACGGATAGGGTAACTTACGTTTAGTTATAAACTTTTTGTGGCTCGCTTCATCGTCACCACTTACTCCATAGATGACAGCCTTATCCTTGAGTGTATTCCACTGATCTCTGATAGCGCACGCCTGCATCGTACAGCCAGGCGTGTTATCTTTAGGGTAAAAAACTAATATCACGCGCTTGCCCCGCAACTCACTTAAACTCACAGGCACCGTACCTCCACCGTTCGGGCAAACGGCTAGAGTAGAAAAATCTGGAGCTGGTTCACCGACGACAGGTTTCATGATATACACCTACACGGCTACGTATGAATTGCAATCACACACATTAAAAACTTCTAATATCGAACATAGCAGATCAATATGCTTTCGTGACTTTCGCTTCCAAGATCACCCTGATGCGGATCCTTATGGCTCCCATATTTGCGGTACTGGCGGTATATTATGGTGAAAGCGTCAAAAGCGGCGAACCTAACGAGGCTATTCGTTGGTGGGCAGTCGGTGTGTTCATTTTTGCAGCAATCAGTGATGGAATCGATGGCTATATAGCTCGCCACTGGGATCAGGACAGCAAGTTTGGTGCATTCATGGATCCATTTGCAGACAAAACACTACTGCTCACAGGCATCGTATTTCTTACCTTCGTTCCATGGGGTGAGGGTTGGCAAATCCCAATCTGGTTTACCGCACTTATGATCACTCGCGATATCATTATTATTGCGGGTATCTGGATTCTGCACTATCTGAACCACCAAGTGCCAATCAAACCCCACTGGACGGGCAAGGTCTGCACCGTCACCCAAATGATCCTTCTCGGATGGGTCATGCTGAAATTCATCCCTCTCGATCCACTTTACCCCACCATCGCCGCCACCATCTTCACTGCTTGGTCCGGTATCGAATACTTCCGCCAGGGGTTGCGCCAACTCCACGATCACCACCACCAGGCGGCAAACTCCAAGTCATAAATTTTAACAACTCATCTTCATGCCAACCGTCGCCATCGTAGGACGCCCAAACGTGGGTAAATCAGCTCTTTTCAACCGCCTTGCTGGTCGGCGTATAGCCATCGTGCACGACCAAC
>JABHEX010000208.1 GCA_018676385.1 Akkermansiaceae bacterium | reverse complement strand
GGCGACATTATTTCCAAGGCCGAATCGAAGGATGGGAAAATCAATCTGAAAATCAAGGGCGAGGGCAATGTGCTGGTGAAAATCCCTGTGATGGGCGCCTACAGTAAGACATGGCCAGAAAATTGCGCGAAGTCCGACAAGATTGTTAGAAAATTGGCTGACCTTCTTGCCAAGCAAGATAAGCCGATGTGGGGGTCTGTCATATTCCTGCTCTCCACAGGTGAGGAGAAGGATCTCGCTGTGGTCAAGAGGTGGATGAAGGGCATTGAAACGATCGGAGGCATGAACTGGGAGAAGGGCTACAAGGGCCCAGGGCTCTGTGAATATTACCTGAGAACTGGAGATCGGACGGTGCTGCCAGTCATCAAAAAAATGACCGAAGAGCTCAAGGTGCACATGTACAACGGTGGCTGGAGTGGTCGTGGCGCACCTGCCGCATTTACTTATTCCACTGGAACTGGGCAGGTGCACGCATCTGGTGTGAACTGCATGACATTCCTGCTAATGGCACAACTGTGTGGAGTGCAAGTGGACGACTATATGTTCAAGAAATCTCTGCAACAATTCTACCGCTTTTCAGGCCACGGCAATGTCTCCTATGGTAATGGTCCACCTGAAGGTGGCTTCCGCGATAATGGTAAGACGGGTGGTCTAGCGTGCGCGATGGCTGTGGCAGCCAAACTTCTACCCGATGGGGAAAAATCTGTCTACGCCAAGGCGCGTGACAACTCTGCGATGAAAAGTTTTTACGCGACCAATTGGTTCCACGCAGCGCATACGGGTGGTGGTATTGGTGAAATTTGGCACCACGGAGCAGTGGCGTTGATGAAAGATAAACGCCCAACCCAATACCGATCTTATCACGACACCAGACGCTGGGTAATGGAGCTTTCGCGACGGCACGATGGTAGCATTGGAATCGCGGGAATGGATGATCGCTACGACCGTTCCGCGACCGAAGCTTCAGGTAGTAGGGCGTGGGGCACCTACTTCGCTCTCACCTACACTTACCCGCGTAAGAAGCTACAACTATGGGGAGCCCCCCGCAGCAAGTGGGCGAAACATTTTAAACTCCCAACGCGCCCGTGGGGTAATGCTGCCGATGACCTATTCCAATCCGCCGAGCCAATACCCGGTGGTAAACTGACCATAGAGGATCTGATGCAAGAGACCGTTGAAAATAGTGTATCCGTGCCGGTGCTCGCAAAGATGTCTGACCCAAACCTAACAGACGAAACCTTGCTGAAATTCATCTATCATCCCGAGTATGCTTTCCGTAGCTTGGCGATGAGCACCGTGGTGCAGCGAGGTCGGGTTGAGTTTGTAGTGCCGCTTCTCAGATCAAAAGATCCACGGCTCCGCCAAGCGGGTCTCTTATCTCTAACAGGAATGTTTAAAGGCCGGGCATTTGCAGACGATAAAATCACGCCTGAAATGTATGACCTCGTCGGTGCGATGGTTGAAGACCCGAACGAATCCTGGTGGGTCGCGCAGCATGCCATACAGGCGTTGAAACGTGCCAAGCCGGAGCGGATTGCCAAACACCGTGATAGGCTCCTTGAGTTTCTTAAATACGATAGCGTGTGGGTGCAGACGGCTGCAGTTGTTACTCTGGCAAAGATAGCCACAGCACCAGAGCATTACAAAAAACTGTTGCCTCCGATTCTGAAAAAGGCGGCAGCATTCACAGTGGATTCTGCGTCATCGAGCGCCACGAGAGCGATTGCGGACGCCATGAAGTCTGCCAAGCCTAAGGTCAAAGAGTTTGCCCAACCGCTACTCAAGGATACCTATGCGGGAATGCCGAGCGTGTTAAAAGATCCTTATACAGGTGCTATTATGGGCCGAGGGGCGAAAACCGTGCGATCCAGGATCGGATCCATCGTCCAGCAAATGCCTGGCGGGGAGCAATTTGTGCGTATGATTCCTAAAACCACCTTAAAATCTTTTATTACTGGTAAGAATTCAGACATGTATCGTTACAGCGGTAAGTTTATTACTAACAAAAAAATGATAGGCACATGGGCGTGGGCGGTTTGGCCGGCACCAAAAAACCAGAAAGAAGTGGATTCTTGCATCAATAATTGGCTCAAACACAGACGTGGAAAAGACGCCACAAAGGTGAAGAAATCTAAAGATACCCTATTACTTAGTGATGGAGGAAAAGTAAGTAAATCTGGCTACTATCGCGGATACTTTTGGTCGGGTGATAGACTAATCGGAGTCGATGATGACGAGGCTCTCAAGATGAAGGTGAAGACGATTGATGGCTACGATTTTCTGATTGTCGAAAGAGGTGGATTCAATACCAAACCTAATACAGATGAGGTAAAAGAAATACCCAAAGATTGGCACTGCGGTTATCATGTCTATATAAGGCAGAAATAAGAACATGGGAGATCGCTCTATCGTTATTGGCGCTCTTGTTGGCTCTCGTGCTTTCACCAGACTATCTTGCTTCATATGCTAAGAACCAAAAAGCCACTAGAAATCTCTAGTGGCTTCTGTGTATTAAATAGGTTGTTAGAATTAGTCGCGTAGTTCCTGTTTGAGGTCACGATTAAGTTCAGCCACTTCTTTCATGAGGCGTTCACGCTCGTTACTGGAAAGATTACCCGCTTTGAGGCGATCCTCTGTGGACTCTAGTCTACTGACCTTGCGGCGAAGGCTTGATGCTTCCAGAGTGCTAAGTCGTTTAGAGCGGATGCCAAACTCAATGAGTTCTTCAAAGCGGTGTTGTGCATGATTGACGATGGGTGTGCGCTTATCTCCTTTTTCAGGGGTCATGATGGCAGCGTTGATCTCATCGTTCAGAGTGTCGAGTTGTGCGCGGATTGATTTTTTTTCAGTCTCGTCTAGGCCATCTTTATTGTTAGCTTTTGCAGTATTTACGATGGATGTATGACGTATTTTAAAACTTTTTCCGTCGGCTTCTTCAATCGCACCGATAGTAAGCAATCTAACAATTCTTTTATAAGTATGGTTGGTATACTCGCGTAGATTGGATGGCCGATGATCTCGCGCTTCTGGATCTTTTTTCCATTTATGTGTATCAATTCGATCAAGTATGGCTTCCTCTCTAATGGCAGCATTGCCAGCTTTGCGTTCCACGATATTAGCTTGGCGGTGCTTTAAGAATTTTTTTTTCGGGCTGGCGTAAGTTAGAGAACTAATTGAGCAGAGGGTCACGATGGTGATGATGGATGATGGTTTCATTTTCATATATCTAATAGTAAGTTGATATATGAAACTCACGACACGGATGAAGGTTGTGAAATTTAATAATATTTTTCAACGTCGTGTAGAATCAACCATTTCTATGAGGTGTCATTGCTAGACACTAACAGGTTGAGTATTATTCACTCATAACCATACAATGCTACCATGCCTTGCCTGCGAGATATTTCCAGTCACCTTTGTAGCGCTTGAATCGGGCACGCTCGTGGAGCTCCTGAGCTTCACCATCGATGTAACAACGTGCTGTAAATTCAACTTTTCCATTCTTGTCGTTCTTACCCCCCTTCACCACCTGATCAACGGTCAAGAAATACCAATTAATGTCGTGGATTGTCTTATTGAGCTCTTTTTTTAATTCGGGCTCGCGCGTGTCTGGGTGGGTTGTTTCTACCAAGTAATCGGTCAGTCGGAAAAAATATGCTGCATAGCGTGACCGCATCAGCTCTTCAGCAGTTTTTGCTTTTGCTTTATGGCGATGTAGAGGCATGCAGCATATGTAGTAACTGTCCATGCTCTTGCACGGGCACAGTGATTCTGAACGGGTCCTCTCCGGTGATTCGCTTTCTTGATCAATATCAGGTGTGTCCATTATGTTAGTTATCGCTTGGTTTTACCATATCGACTACGGCTGTTTTGACTGAGCCAGATGGTAGCGTATTGAGTATAGATGAAAGATAGAAATAAGCATTTTCTAGCTTTTTTTTGAGCATCTTGGATTGATCTTGGATGCTTGGAGTGTCGTTGCCAAATTTATTTACTCCAGCATCGATCTTGGCATTTATTGTCTTGAGGTAATTTGCCGTAAACTGCACATCGCTGGGTTTCGGTTTAGCGCTTAGCTGAATTGCATGTTGCGCAAGAAAACTTTCGATCCATGCATCATTCCGTATGCTCATGTGGCTCCACATAGTTCCTCCCCCACTTTCCATGGCACGTGCTTGAAGTTTAAGATCCTCCCACTTGTTGAGCATCATGCGCCACTGGTCAAGGCGCAGTACTGCTTGAACAGATTTTTTTCCAAGTGTGTAATTAGTTTGCGACCGTCTTGCCGCTGCCCAAATTTTAGCAGCTCGATTTTCGCCCGCTTCGCCGGCATATCCCATCTCTTTAACCAGCTGTGCAGGAGTATATTGTAGAACATTGCTGATCGTCATAGGTTTTTCAGCAGCGAATGAATTGGATAAGAGCACACACAGGGTGATGATTGCCGGGTAATAAATTACTTTTTTCATATTTTATCGATGATCGATTACCTCTAATGGATCAAGAAAAAATGACGTGCTATCAAAGAACAATTTGGTTTATTCTCAGCGCGACATGAGAACACTTGCTATTGGGGATATACACGGTTGCCTTGAGCCACTCAAAAACCTCTGGAAAACCATCGATCCCAAACCTGAGGATCGTATCATTTTTATGGGGGATTACGTCGATCGTGGACCTGAGTGCAAGGGGGTTATTGATTATCTTATTGAGCTGCAGCGGCAAGACCTGAATATCACCTTTCTCTCGGGCAACCATGAGGAAAAATTTTTCCTATCGGAAATGGATCTTACGGACCGCGACCATTGGCTGAGAGTATGGGGTGGGCCAGAAACCTTGGATTCGTATGGTCCGGGAGGATTCGATGACATTCCGGCATCCCACTGGGAGTTTTTGCGTAAATGTCGGCCTTATCTAGAGACGGACAGCCACATTTTTGTCCACGCTAACCTTGAGCACGATGTTCCTATCGACCAGCAACTCCCGTTCACCATTATCCATAAAAAATTTGGCGAACCTAAACCGCACATGTCAGGGAAGGTAATGGTTTGTGGTCACACTGCTCAGAAGTCACATGTGCCAGCCAACCTCGGCCATGCCATTTGTATTGATACTGACGTAGGCCGCGGTGGTTATTTAACATGTTTACACGTTGAAACCGGTGAATATTGGCAGACCAATTTTGATGGTGATCTGCGGCAGGATAAGATTTAAGAGTACCTAGTTATTTACAGGGGATGTTTTTAAATTGAACCTCGGGCATTTTGTTTGAAATCTGGCATGTATGAGATCTTTACAATGCATGGTGCAATTGTTCAGTCCTCGGAGAGAAGTTTCCACAAAAAAGCCCGAAGAGGCTTAGAAGCATCCTCGGGCTAGGTTAGGAAATGTTGGTTGCTTATTTGAGTTCGGCGGCATGGAACTCGTCCCAGTCGTCGAGGTTATTAAGGTTGATAGCGTCACGCGGGTCACCGTCGGGGAGACCTGCGGTGCCGAGGATCTCTTGGCGGGTTTCATCGGTGTGAATGTATCCGGTGATAGCCGCATTGAGCTCATGGATTGCTTCATCGTTGACCTTGGTGCCGTTTTGGCTGACCCATTCTTCGCACTGAATGTAGGTAGGTTGGGTGGCGATAAACGCGAGAAAGGCGTCGCGGTCTAGGCCGAGCCCATCGAGGACCATTTGATCGTATCCCTGACCGCAGCCTGGGTATCCATCGGCGATCTTGCCTGCTTTTTCAAGAGAAGCTTTAAGCCATAGGCGTGGAAGGTGAAGGACGCCTAATGGACCTTTTGTTCCGGAACTAATAAGTGGTACAATTTTTGACATAGTGGGTGGAATCTAACCATAAATTGTTATTATGCAAGTCTCTCATTTGGCAAGTGTCTCTGCACACAGTGTGTTATTTTTTATTCTGCATTATGGGGTAGTGCTACTACTAGAGGATGCACTTGTGTGAGAAGATTTGCGAGGTTGTCGGTCCAGCTCCCATCGAGGTGCACGCCCTACTTTTTAACACGAAAGTTCTTATAAGCCATTATTCCATCAGCGATTGCGATGGCGCATTCGTTCTGATAGGTTGCCGTCTGACAACGCCTGCGCTCCGTGTGATTTGAAATATAGCCACATTCGACGAGAACTGCAGGGCAGCGGGTTTTGTTTAATACAGCAAGATCTTTACGTTGTCT
>JABHEX010000207.1 GCA_018676385.1 Akkermansiaceae bacterium | reverse complement strand
GTATCTTTACACGCCTTAGACTCAATGATTTTTATCAAACTGACACACGGCTGCCAGAGCTTTTTATTGATCAAGTAAAACGGCCAATCTTTGGCTCCCAAATCCTTCATGAAGGCAGCACCTCTTGGGGATTCTATGACGAATATCTGGCAGATTTTGAAAAGAATAACCTGCGCGCGGAAGCTGCATTACTCCCTGCCCTGCACCCTCGTAAAAGAGAAATCATGGGTTTGCTTGCCGACCGCGGCTACACCCGCTTTCATACTTTTCATGAGTTTACTGCACCTTTAAATGCAGGCAGTAAAATTGCCGTCGTACCGCGTGCGGGATTTGGTCACACACGCTATTCAAATATGGATGGATCCAGCAATTTCGACCGAACATATTTTTCTGCAGGAGTAGACACCTCGATGAAATTTTCCCGAGCCTATCCAGATGTGGTAAACAAGAAATGGGGAGTCGAGGGGCTACTACATGTTTTTCAACCCTATATCAATTTTTCTCAACTCTCCACCAATGATTTAGATTCATCATTCGCGGGAATAGAAACCCTTACAGCCTCAACACGGCCGCGACCACTCGAAGCCGGGCGTTTCACTGCTACTGATGACTTAATGGATTGGTCCATCATTCGTTTTGGTGCCCGTAACCACTTAATGACGAAGCGTGACGGCGATACGCACCAGTGGCTGGTTATGGATACCTACACAGACCTTTTCCTAAATGATCCAGAATTCGACCGTAACGTTTCAAACCTCTACAACGATATTACTTGGTCTCCTCTTCCATGGATGCAACTTGAACTCGAAACTCAGTTCCCTATCGCCAGTAGTAATTCTGATTTCCGAGAGTTCGCAGGAAATATCAAATTTATGCCCTCTGATGCGCTAGAGCTAAGCTTCGGATATCGCCAACTCAACAATCATCCAATTCTTGAGGATAGCAACCAAATCACAACGCGTGCCTACTGCAGAATCAGCGAATCATGGGGACTTGGTTTTTACCAACGCTGGGAGCTAGATAATGGCACGCTGGCTGTTCAGCAATATTCTGTGTATCACGATTTTGACAGCTGGACCGCGTCTCTCGGACTCTTGATAAGAGATAACAATGACGACCAAGACGAAATCGGCCTGATGTTGAACTTCACTCTGAAAAATTTCCCATCAGTCAGTATGCCTCTCACAGTAGATAGCGAGTAAGCCTCGATTACATAAAAATATACAATTTTCACAATGGATACATTATCACCACAGCAACTAATCGCGCGCCTAGAATGGCGCTATGCAACCAAGGATTTTGACCCTCAACAAAAAATCTCATCAAAGGTATGGAACAAAATTGAGGCGAGTCTCGTGCTAACTCCATCATCTTTCGGCCTCCAACCCTGGAAATTCATCAGCGTAACAGATCAGTCCACTAAAGAATCGCTGCTAGAGCATTCATGGCATCAACGCCAAGTGACCGATTGCTCACACATGGTAGTTCTTTGTGCTAAAGACAACATGACTCCTGCCGACGTAGATGCTTGGTTGGATCGACTATGTAAAGTCCGCAACGTAAGCCGCGACACACTGGAAGGGTACGCAGGAATGATGACTGGATTTTTTGCTAATATGTCAGCTGAAGAAATCTCAGCATGGTCCAAAAACCAAGTCTATATCGCCCTCGGTCAGTTAATGGCAGCCGCCGCCGTAATAGGTGTGGATGCATGCCCAATGGAGGGAATTGTAGCTGACGAATATAACCGTTTGCTCGGTTTAGAAGGTAGCGGATTTTCCACTTCCGTGGGATGCGCCATGGGTTATCGAAGCGTGAACGACAAGTATGCGGCGCTACCAAAAGTGCGCTACGATCATGATCATGTCATCAAAAACTGCTAATCATTAATCGTAATTCGCGTTATCCAGATGGCGGCCGATGCAGCCCCTTACTCCTGACATTATCGAAATAATTATTTACGATGGTTTCAAGAATAGCCTTAGCAAGAACCTTATCCTTGTCCTGATAAGTGACATTAACACTGCCATCACTCACCTTGACGGAAAATTTTTGCTGGAGGATGGTCTTTGCCGCATCAACACCCGAGACCCCCCACACACTGACAAGCTGGTGCTTTTTGACGACAGCTTCCATCGCAGAGTCGTCTAAAATGACTGCCTTAAAGGCTGCTTCATCGAAGCTAGCGTTCGCCGTTCCGAGCGTTCCTTGAAAACGGAATTCTTGGTTCTGCTTGTTTTTATATTTTTTATAAGCCCAAATGGCTCCCGCTCCACCCACAAGAGCGATAAACAACAAGGCCACAATTGAAATGATCGTTTTTCGAGACACAATTTGAAAAATACACCATTCAATCGTAATGCCAAGAAAAACAGACCAGCAGCAATTGACTTAAATGTATTTCCCAAGGATCGGGCTCAGCTTTTGTATCGTCTCTTCAGGCCAGTCTTTTCGAGCCGTCATTAGTGCTGTTGCGAGAGCATCATGCTCAGGCCAATAAGGATCTATTGGCACCTGCCCAATCGCTCTAGCCACGATTCTTTGCGCATTTGCTGCATTCGCATGCAGATTCTCAATAACTGTCTCAACACTGACATCCCTCTCGGACTCATGCCAACAATCGTAATCTGTCACCATACAGAGCGTAGCTAGTGCAATCTCAGCTTCACGGGCGAGCTTCGCCTCAGGTAGGTTTGTCATGCCAATAACATCAAACCCCAGACTACGGTATGCCCCACTTTCCGCCCGAGTGGAAAATGCAGGGCCGTCCATATTTACATACGTGCCACCATCATGAACAATACAGTTTTCTTCCTTTGCTACATCCTTCAGAATGGCACGCAAACCAGAGCTAATTGGATCTCCGAAGCCCACATGCGCTGCAATTCCTCCACCAAAAAATGTGTGCTGCTCACGCCGACTGGTGCGATCATAAAACTGGTCAGGCAGAACAATCTGTCTTGGAGGATAATCTTCCTTTAAGCTTCCCACTGCCGTGACGCAGATCAGCCAACGCACGCCAAGACTCCGCATCGCCCAGATGTTTGCCCGGTGATTTATCTCATGTGGCATCACCGTGTGCCCACGACCGTGGCGAGGGAGAAACCAGACTTGCCGACCAGAAATCTCGCCCCCGATCAGAGCATCCGAAGGTTTCCCAAAAGGAGTAACGATCACTCTTTCATCGGACTGCTCGAATCCTTCCATTGTATAGAGTCCGCTGCCTCCTATAATTCCTATCGTGTGCATTATTATGTGCTGTGGTTTGTTAATTTCTGATAACTTATCGACACTTGAGCCAGATTATTTGACTCAGTCATCCATTAACCATCATATCCTTGAAACATCTGGCAAGATGACAACATGCTTGCTAAAATGTATCATATAAAAAAGCTCAAAACTACTGTCGTCGTTGTGTATAAAGCATAGCCAAACCATGAGTATCTGAACACTGAAATCTAAATTCTGACACATTTTGCTCAAAAAACCCGCCATCATCACACTTTTTATAGCCTCCGTTCTGGGTGCTATCTCATTGTATGGCTCGAAGCTATCCCCCGTCATGCACTCCCCCGATCACCATAGCACCCTCAGTCATAAAGATTACGCCCGAGGGCATCTCCGGGAAAAGGATGTCATCTACCGAATGACCCCGCGCATGACCAAAGAGATCGCTGAAAAAGGGATGAAACTTGGGTCACCTGTATTCATCCGCATCTTTAAGGAATCACATGAACTGGAAATCTGGATGGAAGATACCAAGACCAAAAAATTTAAGCTCTTCAAAACATGGAAAGTAGCTGCCATGTCCGGCAAACTTGGGCCCAAGCTCGCAGAGGGAGATTTACAAGCACCCGAGGGGTTTTACTACGTCGCCAAATCGCAGATGAAACCAGACAGTAAATTTCATCTGGCATTCAATATTGGCTATCCCAACAGCTACGACCGAGCGCATGCCTACACTGGCTCATTCATCATGGTTCACGGCAATCGTGTGTCCGCCGGGTGTTTTGCAATGACAGATCCAGGCATCGAAGAAATCTACACCCTCTGCTCCCAAGCTTTGACAAACGGGCAGCCTTTTTTTCGAATCCACATTTTCCCATTCCGCATGTCCGCCACACGTTTAAATAAGGCGAAAGGACATCGCTGGCATGCATTCTGGACTAATCTCAAAGAAGGATACGATTGGTTTGAAGAAAAAAAGACACCACCAAACGTCGCGTTGAAAGAAAAGCGTTATACCTTTGAGTAAAACGATGGATGGCAGTGGGAATGGGATTGCCTTCGCCCGCTCAGGCTGTGCTAGTTTGTAGAAACCCACCTCCGGGTTTCCCATCACAAGGAAACCCACGATACACGGGGCTGCGCTGTGCACTCAAACACTTCCTCGCTTTCAGCTCGGAAAGCATTCTCGACCCAGCCCCAAATGCCAGACCCCGACCCACCAG
>JABHEX010000206.1 GCA_018676385.1 Akkermansiaceae bacterium | reverse complement strand
TGAGCTCCCCGCGGTTTGACAACTGGCTAATTCAAAATGCCATCGGTACTCGTGCAGATATTAGCTCAGTCTTGCTTGCTGGCCATGCCGTACACACATATTCTCACCAAGGTGGTCAGGACCCCGCACAAGACGAAATGAATGAGCGTCTTCTATGGAACACTATCCAAGCAGGCGATCTCGAGGAGTGGTCATTTGGCACTATTAACAGCATCGGTGCTGTAACGCAGGGCATGAATGGTGGGTTCCGAATCTCAAGCGGTCCATTAAACTCATTGAAGGAACCGAAGCTGAAAACTCTGCACATGTCGTCCATTTTGATTCAAGCGGTTCAGAACACACCTTTTCAAAAACCTTTTGAGAACAAAGTGAATTCGTTGCACGTAGGCCTGACAGACTTTTTCCCGCGATTCAAACTGTCAACGGCAGGTTCAGAAGATGAAAAGATAGGGATTATGGTGAGAAAAGCTGGTTACTTTGCTGAAGCGGAGACTTTGCTCTTCCAACGCATCCTGACACAGGACTGCTCGAACAAACTGGTGGTCGATGTAGGTGCAAACATTGGATATTTCACAATGCTCTCCCTCGCATCTGGTTGCCGAGTTGTCGCCTTCGAGCCTCAACCTGGAGCAAGAGAACTCATTCGCCAGTCACTACGCCTGAACTACTTCAATTATGAGAAGATAACGCTCTTACCAGGTGTCGTTGGAACACATGATGGTACTGGCTCCATTTCACTTGATGGCGAATGGGGTATGCGATCGATGGCTTCAGACATTTCCAGCGAGAAAGCGTCGGTGTCCCAGTTTCGACTTGATCGTATTATTAAAGAAGATGTTCATCTGCTGAAAATCGATGTAGAAGGGTTTGAACATCTAGTGTTGGCAGGCACTTCTGATCTTTTCTCACACTACAACGTTTTCAATATTTTGCTTGAAATTAAGCCAACAGTTGACAAAAGTATTAAACAGCAGTGGCTTGAAAGGATATTGAAGATGCCTGGTTGGGAAATTCACACATTTTACGTCGACTATCCTGTCAATGATATTCCGAAGTTCGACATCGAAAGAGAAATTTTCGTGAAACCGTACACGGGTGGATGGCCCGAATTTGAGGACATCTGGATCAGATGTACGAAAGAGGACTGCACCGGGCTGCCGTCGATGGAACACTTGGACACCTCGAGCGTGAACGAAAGGAAGAAAAGTAATTCTGGACATGTAGTTCAAACAGCGGACACAAGTTTGTGCATTGGCGTCGTAGACACTGGCTTGTATACTTTTGTAAAACCTGAGGGAACAGTCCCAGGTGTGGAGATCATCGACGTTTCCGCTGACACATACGTATCCGCTTTAAAGCAGTGCATTTCAACAGATGCAACTTGGATTTTGCTTCACGATGCAAGTGTAAAAACAAGTATTCCAGAATTGAAGAATTTCATTCACACAGCTGACGATAAATTGGCACACGCAAAAATACTTGACTGGCTTGCAAAACCAGACGAAGACTTCCCGATCAGTGTATCTCAATTTGCACTGATGTCTCATGGTTTCCTTGTGAGGAGACCGTTGGCGCAAAAAGTTGCGACATCACCTTGCCTTACTGATGCATTTGCCTATCCC
Source organism: Akkermansiaceae bacterium (assembly GCA_018676385.1). Lineage (GTDB taxonomy): Bacteria > Verrucomicrobiota > Verrucomicrobiia > Verrucomicrobiales > Akkermansiaceae > Oceaniferula. The sequence goes on along the minus strand of JABHEX010000206.1, from coordinate 1,356 downwards.
GAAGTTCTGCTGTCTAATTGCTTCCTTGAAAATGATATGAAGTTTCTTCATAGTGACTTGTTTGGAGCTCATTGTGCCAGTGGTGGATCTGGTGCATTGACCTGCCGTCAACGTCTTACGCGAGGCCAATTTGATGCAGAAAAGGTAGCATACGCAGTGATGGGCGGGATAGATAGAGTTCACCAATTGAGAAGCCTCTGCAAGTCCGCGCACTTCTTTGAGCATCGGCTGAAGATAAATATTTTCGCTGGCTCATTATTACCGGACTTGTTATACTGTTCTGAGACTACGTACATCGAAGGTATTCAGCGTGGCAAAAAGGCTTCACAGAAGCTGCTGCCCCCAACTCTGCGACACATGAGTCGCATCCCAAAGTGGACGTGGTTGATTGTATCAGACAGTGATACAACCATGAACATTGATGCTATACTCGAATATCTGTTGCCCACTTTCAACAACAGAAAAGAGGCTCTGATACTTGGTCAAATGTATCAAGCGCATGGTCATGTTTATCCAGCTGGTGGTGCAGGATTCATCATGAACCGACAGGCGTTGCGAGTCATCCTTCAAGCGGACTGCCCGTTTGGTGACTCGCAGCTTGATTTATGGCTCGGTTCGTGCGCTATTAAATCAAAAGTTCGTATGCTGGATATTCCCGGTTTCTACCAACACTCCATTCTCACCTTGCCGTATCCGTTTGTATCAACTCCGTCCTTTTCGTCGCATCGTTCCGAGGGTTCGAGTGACTTGACGAAGTACCAAGGTTGGGAGGTCGTGAACTTCATGAAACAAGCTAATAAAGTGCTTCAGTCACAGTCGCTCACAAAAGGCCAAATCGACAAAAGCGTGTCTGTGCTCGATGCATATCCTTATTTTTTGTAAGGGTGACTAGGAGCTATGTTGGCCAATTTTGACTCACGCATGAATCACGCATGCCTTAAATCATGCACCGCCCGTGCGTGATCTGGCCATAGAGGGGCTCCTAGAGGGGCTCTCGAAATGTTACTGACTGAGGCAGTCGACTCGGGCCAAGAAAGGTGCTACCCGTATTAATTACTCTCGCACCTCCATACATCCTAATCAACATTTTTTTCGCGATCGCACCGGGGAGTGATGCGTAGGTTTTTCATCATGAAACTATCATTTTTTCTGGTCGAAAATTTCGGAGTTACGGCCATAGACACGTGACGCGTTTTCCCATAAAAAATGAACGCCGGATGAGCTGAGATTACACAGTTCTACTATTCATGATCGTGTTCATTGTTGCACAAAGTTTCATGTCGTTTCGACGCGATTCGAGGGTGCGAGAGCGCGTTGCATGCACCGATTTGGGCCCTCTGATGGGCTCTTTCACGC
>JABHEX010000205.1 GCA_018676385.1 Akkermansiaceae bacterium | reverse complement strand
TGCTGGGCAGGCTTCATGCTTGGGATATGCAGAAAGACAGTTTTTTTATCGGGCAGTAGGGTGCTGCGTGCGATTTCTACTTGGTCGTGTTTGCGGTGTTTTTTTGACTCGCGCTCATGAGCGCGTTTTTCGGCTTCGACGTCTGGGTTATCGATAGAGAATTCTCCGGAGCCGTATTGTTTGGTGCGCATGTATTTCCAGCGTTCGACTTTGAAGTTGAACTTGTCCGCCACGGTCGAGGCATCGAGTTCTTTTTCGAAGCGGATGTAGAGTCCTTTATCGGTGGCTTTCAGTTGGTCGGGAATGGTGATTGCCTTTTTATTATAGCGGATGCGGTGGAATGCCTGAGGGGTGGCGGCGTTGGTTTGCCAGCCACGGTATCCGAGCACATACATCGATCCGTCTTGGTGGAAGCGGGCGCGCATGGCGGAGGACTTGAGTTTCACTGGGATACGAACGACGCCGCCCTGCATCATGCCGCCGACTTCCTCTTTGAGGACTCGGTAAAGCGAGCTTTTACCGTAGGAGAGGTGAACGAGTTCATTGGACTTGAGACCCCATTTTGAGTTCTTGGGTGCCCAAACCTGACCGCCGCCTGAGTTATCGATACGCATGGGAAAATAGCAGAGCGGTTCGTGCAATTTTTGGCCCTTCAGGTGGTGTGCGGCATCTTCTACACCTAGGAATTTATTCTTGCCGGTGAAGTAGTTGAGCTTACAGCACGGCTGCCATGTGCCTTCGTTTTCACCGGTAGTGATCTCTCCGTTAGGCCCAACGCCGAGCCCGCCCGGTGCGCGTATGCCGGTGGCGAGGACCTCGAGGTTTTTACCATCCTTGGAAATACGCATGACGGTGCCGTTGTGGGGGAGGATTTTATCGAATCCACGACCGCCGCCCAGCACCGGCGCACCCTTGGTGATATAGAAGTTGCCTTTCTTGTCGGTTTGCAAGGAGAAGGCGAACTCGTGGAAGTTCTTGGTGATGAGGACGTCGTTGTTGAAGCACTCGTACCAATCGGCCTCGCCGTCGTTATTCTGGTCGTGCAGACGGGTGAGCTGGTCGCGGCCGTGAACGTAGATGACGTCATCGACGATTTTCAGCCCGAGAGTTTCGAACAGCCCGGTAGCGAAACGTCGCCATTGGACTTGTTTCCAGTCGCCTTTCAGTCCTTTAACGATCCAGACGTCACCGTTCCATGTGCTGATGGCTGCGGAGTCGCCGTCGGAGAAGAAATCGAAACCTCCGGCGCGGATGTTCGAGTGCCATGGGTTCTCGACTGGGAGGCCAATTTGGTCGACGAGCCAGGTGTCATCGCCGGAGGCGACGGTTGAGGTGGCAGTGACGGTTTGTGGGTAAACGCTGGGGCCGCCTTTGGTTAGGGAGGCGAGTTCGCGTGGAGCTGGTGTGGTTTTCTGTAGTGATAGGTGTGCTTTTCCTAACAGTTTTGGTTTGGCCGATATGTAACCAATTGAAAACTGGGTGAGGCTTTTACTGGCAGGGATGTGTAGTGTAAGTGAGCCATTTCCTGCATCCTTGAGGCTAATGCCGGAGCCACGTACCGCTACAGCGAGTTGTGTGTCCTGGCGTGGGACGGGTTTGATCGCGGGTGCTTTATCGCCGTAAACGTCGATCTCAGAAAAGAGGGTGTGAAGTTCGTCCTTGGGTCGGCAGGGCTTGCAGATAAATAAAAGCTTGTGGAATTCTCCGATGGCTTTGTCATTTTTAGTAACAATGGCGACGCCGTGTTTGCCGCCAGGTTGGAGATGACGTGTATTATAAGCGGTTATTTTTTTCCAACCGGCTTGAGTGATTTTTTCAGCGGGGATGGTAGGGTCAGCATGTTCGTTGGTGGTTCCGTAAATCTCGACATCTTGTAGAACCTGAGCTGCCCTGTGCGCGGAATACAGATGGATGCTATTGATGGATTTCTGTGTTCTGAGATTCAGCTCCAATCTCCCGGGTTTTTTGTTATTGGCGAATAAGAAGCTACGTTGTCTGTCTTTTCCTCCGCGAGCAGCTGCACCGTCGTTCAAGCGGATAGCAACGCCTTCCTCGTCACCACCGGCTGCGTGTGTTTGAGTGAATTCTGGAATCACGCGGAAAAATGTTTTTTTGTTTGATTTCCGGTCAATCAGATCTTTTGAAGAAGGGGCGCCCATGCGGAGCTTGTCCCAGTCCTCATCGGTGCGATCCATGATGACGGTCAGTTTTTTTTCCTCCTTGCTAGACTTTCTTTTGCTGTCCGTCTCGGTCATTGGCAAAACCATCGCGTTGAGACCTTTTTTATCGATCTTGATACTTGATCCCTCGTAGCTGGCAACGAGCAGAGTGCGGTCGTGGTTGCAGGGGGCCAGGTCGATCTGTCTGAAGGCGGCGGGTTGTCCGTCGACGACTTTGGCGGTGGGCATTTCGAGTACGCGGGAGCCGAGGACGGAGTAGTCGAGGATCATTTGTTCGCCGTGGCGGTAGTGTCCGCGGAAGCGAGCGTGATCTTCGGCGAGGTTGCCGTGTCCGGGGTGCTTGCGCGTCTCAGCGAACGATCCATTTTTATCGGCCCAGCCGGGTTTGGAGGCGTTCTGGAAAATATTGCCTGTTTCGTTTGCCATGGAGATTAGCTTGCCGTGGGCACCGGTCCATGGGGTGGCGCCCCAGTGCAGACCACCATGGTAGACGGTGCTGAAGCGGAGAGTTTCGGTATCGAACAGTCCGAAGATGTCATCGTTTTTCGACAGTTCCAAGCGCAGGCCTTTGAGTGCTCCGGTGCGTTTTTCCCCCTGGTAGTGGTCGCCGAACGTATATGCCCAGACGGGGCCGGTATCCATTTGTTGGTACCATTTGGTGTAGTTGTTTTGCTCGTTTCTGTGTTTAACCCAATCGGCGCGAGTGGCGTGCTCAGCGCTGTGTAGGTAGCTAGAAAAAACGAATGTGGTTAGGAGTAAGGAGCGGATCATGATTTGTGTCAAGCTGCTGATTTGCTACAATACAGCAGATGGGTGGCGATTATTACATCGCAAATTGCGTTAACTTTACGGCGTTTCCAATTGTTCAAGCGCATCGCTGACTTCGCCCCAGCGTGAGATCGCATTTTCGAGTTTCTCGGTGAGTGCTTGGTAGGCGTTGGTCGCTTGGAGCATCTTGTCACCATCTGATGCTACATCTGGGGAAGACATATGTTCGGTGAGCGTTGCTTGGGCGGCTTCGTATTCGGCGATGGTCTTCTCCAACTGCTCGAGTTCAGTTTGCAATGGCTTCAATATGTCATTGCGTTTTTTGCGTTCAGCGGCCTCACGTTTGCGTTGTTCCTTGCGGTTCGTAGAAGACGATGAAGTCGTGGTTTTTTGAACACGATTAGTAGATGCCTCATTGCCTTTTTCCTCTTCAATTTTGTCGAGATAGTAGGAAATATTGCCAGCAAACATCCGTGGTGGGTGGCTTTGGCGAAATTCGAGGGTTTTATTGACGATCGGGTCGAGGAACGAGCGGTTGTGCGAAACGATCAGGTAGCTACCTGGGTACTCGCGCAGTGCATTTTGTAAAACCTCCTGCGACTGTATGTCTAGGTGGTTGGTAGGTTCGTCGAGAATCAGGAAGTTTGCGGGGCG
>JABHEX010000204.1 GCA_018676385.1 Akkermansiaceae bacterium | reverse complement strand
GAAAAAGAAGAATAGCCTTTTACTGATCAGCCTCTCTATAGAAGTAATTGAATTGATCCTTGAGGTGCTATGTTACGTTTTATGAACAACACCCCAAGTAATACAATCTTTGTTTTTTTGGCCTCCGCTATGGCTCGATGATGGCGTAATCGCCGTCATTACGGCGATACAGGATTTGAGTCACATTACGGCGTTCGTTATTATAAACAATGAATGGTTTGTCGGAGAGTTCGAGTGCCATGATTGCATCTTCTTTGACCATAGTGCGCAGGCGATAGCTTTCACGATGTATGATCATTGGGTCTGGATCGTGTGTGGCATCTTCCTCATCATTCAAATTATCAAGGAAATCAGAAGCATACACTTTCTCATCAAGGTGACGAATGGTGTCTTTTCCTCTGTTAGCGCGTTGCTTCTTGAGTAGACGCGTCTTGTATTTACGCATGCGCCGCGCGATCTTGGCAATCGTCTCATCGATTGAAGTGTACATGTCCTTACTGTCGGACGATGCGTCAATCACGATATGATTGGCACAGAATAAAATTATTTCTGCATGATGGCGGTTTTTTAGCACATCAAGAATAGCTTTGGCCTCAATTATTTTTGGGTAGTCTAAATGAAGCCCTTGTATTTTTTTGGTAGCGTAATTGCGAAGTGATTCGGTTACGTCCTCATGACGGACAGTCACGGTGATTTGCGTATTGGCATTTGCTGATTGCATGGGTTGTTTTCTTTTTCGTTTTGTGGTTATGCCGCCAGATGCGACGAAATTTGTTTATAGATGGGAGGTGATTAATGAGAATTTTACAGGACAAAGTCATCGCCGAGGTAGTGCTTACGCGCGATGGGGTCATCTGCAATTTCATCGGCTTCACCTTGCAGAATAAGTTGGCCCTCGTGGAGAAGATATGCATGGTCCACAATACCCAAGGTTTCTCGGACGTTGTGATCGGTAATGAGGATAGAGAGCCCATCGTCATCACGTAAGTCACGCACGATGTTCTGAATATCTCCGACTGCGATGGGATCTACGCCACTGAAAGGTTCGTCCAGCATGAGCAAGCTAGGGTCTGTACAAAGTGATCGAGCAATGGTAAGGCGGCGTTTTTCGCCACCTGAGAGTGAGAGTGCCTCTGACTTACGCAGCTTAGAAATATTGAAGCGGTCTAACAGGATTTCGGATTTTTCTAGGCGCTCTTTGCGGCTTAGGTCACGACGTGTTTCTAATACGGCAAGCAAGTTTTGCTCCACGGATAGATGACGGAATATAGATTCTTCTTGGGGTAAGTAACCCATGCCGATTCGGGCACGCTTATGCATAGGTAGAGAGGAAATATTTTCTCCTCCAAATTTTACAATGCCTGCGTCGGCAGGGATCAACCCAGCAATCATATAAAAACTTGTTGTTTTCCCGGCACCATTTGGTCCCAGTAAACCGACGATTTCTCCCTCTCTGACGCTAATGTTTACGTCATTAACAACTGTGCGACCACCATAGCTTTTCATTAAACCCTGAGATTCTAACAGGGTAGGGGTGTTTCTTCGTGAGCCCTTGGTGGATTTGGGAGAAGGTTTAGACATGGGCGTATTCATCTTAGGGTGCTGGTTTAATTGGTGTTTTTTTTACCAAGGTTACCATTTTCCACTTACCTTTACTCGTGACCATTTTGCCATTCTTGAGAATTCTAATCCACTGGTTAGGTTCTTGGGCTTGAAGGTATTGGTTGGAAGCTTGCTGAAGCTTGGGTGAGCCGCCACGTAAAATAATTTCTCCTGTTTCGGCATCGTAACTGGCAGTTTCAGACATGGCGGTGAATAGCATGCCTTTGTCGTCTAACCGCGTTACTTTCACACTGCCTGTGGCGAGAATTTGTTTGAGTTTGCCGAATGATGAGAACTGCCCGTCCTTCTTCTTATCATCTGGTTGTAGTTTTTGCGGCTCTTCTGATTGATTTAAAAATACTTTTAGCTCGTTACTGCATGTCAATTTGAAGCGATCATTGGTAAGGCGAATATTTTTCAAGTAGGCAAGAACGCCGGCTTCATTATCAAAATATAGCCCCCCATCGCATTCAACTAGAAGCGTCGATTCATCTTGCTTCAGTTCCCTTGTATTCTGGGCATTTGGCTCTACCTTTGATGCTGTCTCTGCTGTGTTTTGGACCAGTAGTGTCTCTTGGTTAATGTTTTTTAGAAAAGGCTCAATCCGTGAGCGGGTATTATTGTTTAGCTTACTTTGTTCTTTAATACGATCCTCTACGTTGTTGCGCCATTCGGTGGCTTTCGGTGTCACGGTGTTGGTCATCATTTCAAGCTTTTCTAGCTGCTTGATTGTAAGCTGTGCAGGTGGCTCGGCTAGCAAGGTAGTGTTGAGTGTTAGGAATGAGCTAAGCAATATACTTTTGTGAATGCGGAGAACGTGATGTGCTGGAGGGTGTGAGGGATTCATGGCAATATCTTTTTTGTATGTAAAACGTGATGAAGCTGGGCCATTGAGGAACCCCTGTTTGCTTATCCAATGATAGGTCAGGCCTGATCCAGAAGCAATAAAGCCCTTGCCCTCTAGGTAAATTGCTTCTTGTGCGATTAATGTGGATTCTTTCTGATTGTAGATGGCCTTACGCATTTTTGCCCTTGTTTGTAGTTTGTGGTTTGATGCGTAAAGTTCAATGTTTGCATCTTCTGCTTCGATGATGCTGCGATCTCTAACGATGAGCTGATTAGCTGCTAGCATTGATGTAGCCTTGAAATCATCATCATAACGTATCAGGCGGACCCGTCTCAATATACTACCCTCTGGTAATACACTGAGGGTGGGAAATGCCCCACGAGATTTTTTACTACTACCTTGTTTGATGATTTTCTGCGCCAGAGTTGTAGGAAGGCAGATGAGGGTGACCAATCCGAGTATCAGAGATCCACCCGCGATTCGCGAGGTCGGATATAGGCTAGTGGTCATATTATGGGGCATATACTAGAGGCAGTGAGCTGCGTGGTGTACGGCCAGAAGTCGGGTCAAGATCGACTCGATCTCAGTCAGAGGAATTTGATTTGGGCCGTCAGAAAAAGCTTTTTCTGGATTGGAGTGTGTTTCCATAAAAATGCCGTTAACACCCGTGGCGACAGCTGCACGTGCAAGAACTGGTGCGAGTTTCCCGTCGCCCCCAGTGGTACCGCCAAGTCCACCCGGTCGTTGCACTGAGTGGGTGGCATCAAAAATGACTCTCACACCCATATCTTGCATCCAGTAAAGCGAGCGCATATCGGTGACTAGATTGTTGTATCCAAACGTCGTGCCACGCTCTGTGATGTAGAAGTTTTCGCAATTGAAATGTTTTAGTTTGCCGATAATAGGCTCTACATCCCAAGGGGCAAGAAACTGTCCTTTTTTGACATTAACGGGTTTGCCAGTATTTGCGCAAGCTTCTAACAGGTCGGTTTGTCTGCAGAGAAATGCTGGTATTTGGAGGATGTCGATATTTTCTGCAGCAATTTCAGCTTCGGCAGGAGTGTGGATATCGGTGGTTACTGGTATATTAAGCTCTCTGCTTATTTCTCCTAGAATACGGCAGCCTTCCTCAACTCCGGGTCCTCGGAAAGAATCTACGGATGTTCGATTGGCTTTGTCATATGAGGCCTTAAAAATAAATTGAATACCAGTACGGTCAGCTATTTTCTTTATGGAACGCGCCATTTCCCATGTGAATTCCTCGGACTCTAATGCGCAGGGGCCGAGGATGAAAAACGGAGTCTTAGGGTCAAGGGTGATATTGCCGATTTGGCTTATTGGGTGCATAAAAGTATAGCTGTAAAATACTCTACTATACTAGGCATACTAGACTGATTTAGCACGAAAATTCTGCGTTGAATTATGGTTTTTTAGTTTAACAACGATATCCTTGTTCTTGCAGAGTGTGTTAGGTCTTGTCTAGCGCAAGGGCTGCGGCCCCTATGATGCCGGCTTCATTACTAAACATGGCAGGTATGATTTTGAGATGGTCGCTGAATGCGGGTGAAAGTTGCTCGTTGATGGCCATTTTCAATGGTTCAAATAATAGTTCACCGGCTTTGGCGACGCCACCACCTATGATGATTGCTTCTGGGTTAAGTAGCCAGCAAGAGTTTACGACGGTTGTTGCAAGCTTACGTGCAACATTTTTCCAGATATCCAAAGCGATTTCATCACCTTCGCTGGCATTGGCGAAAAGGGCCGCAGGTGTGCAATCACTAATGTTTCGATCAATCCCTTCAGCTGCGTAGTGATTACGTGCGTCGGCGGCTATTTCATTGTTACCAATGTAGTCCTCAAGTGCTCCCATATTTCCGTAATTACCTTTTCTTCCTCGATAATCGATGGATGTTTGACCGAGTTCTCCAGCGACAGAGTTAGCACCCCTTAGCATATGGCCGTGAGTAATAATGCCACCTCCTACCCCTGTACCTAGAGTAATGCATACCAGGTGATCCATGCCCTTGCCTGCACCTTGTTTCCATTCAGCGTATGCCATGCAGTTTGCATCATTCTCTACAGTGATCGGCAGATCCGTATGCTGATGCATAATTTTTTTGAGCGGGATATCTTTCCAACCACGTACATTGGTAAGGTTATGAATCGTGCCGGAATGAAAATCGACAAAGCCGGGAACACCTACCCCTATTGCCGTGATATTGGGATGCCTCATGCGTAGGTCTTCGACCACGCGCACGATAGCATCGATGAGTGTTGTAGATTCGGTATAATCGTCCGTAGCGATAGAGGGTACTGTGTCGATCACTTCGTTACCGGCGACAACTCCAAATTTCACTGAGGTTCCGCCAAAGTCGATTCCTAGTGCAACTGGGGTTGTGTGTTGTGATTTGTTCATTTGTTTAAAAATGTAGGTTGGCGATAATTCTTAACCCTTCAAGAGTAAGTTGCGGTGAGTGATGACATATCTCTGGGAGTCCTTTGATGATAAGCGCTGCATCTCCGCCTGTTGCTATTATAGTAGGGGTTTCTTGGAGTTCTTTTTCGATCTGGGCAAGTATTTCCCGAACTAGTCCACGGTAACCATAAATAGCTCCTGCGAGCATTGCCTCCTCGGTAGACTTACCAATTACGTTTTTAGGCTCCTCGAGCTGGATGTGCGGCAGAAGTGCGGTTCGACGCGCGAGTCCTTCCGTCATGGAGGCGAGGCCAGGTGCAATCACGCCTCCTTGGTAGAGGCTCTTTTCTTTACCTTTGGAAATTATATCAAAAGTCACAGCTGTGCCAAAATCCAACACCACGCATGGGCTTCCAAATAGAGTGAAGGCTGCGGCAGCATTGGCGAGTCGATCAGCGCCGATTTGCGCAGGCTTCGGGTAGTCGATATCGATCGGGAGGTTGCTCTGGTGGCTAATCATCAGGCAAGGACCTATTTTGCCGAAGTAAGATTCGAGAATATAAGATTTTTCTGGTACAACCGAACTCACGATGGCAGCATCCCAAGATTGGTCAGAAAGTAATGATTCCAGATTATCTTCGGTAATATTTTTTGTAGGTATAATACTCTGCCACCCGCTGAGTGTCTCTGCCGAGGCTGTGGCAAATTTGGTTCGCGTATTGGAGTTATCGACAAGGAGAAAAGTCATAATCGCTGTATCTTCTCAAAGAACATAGAGTGGTGGGTGGTGCTTTGGGAAGTACCGGATACAAAAAAACCGGGAGGGTCTGAACCCCTCCCGGTAGCGTAGCTATGAAATTTTACGCTTATGGATTGTATGCTGGAGCACCGTGTTCTGCTACATCAAGACCTTCTGCCTCCTCTGTTTCGTCAACGCGAACGCCTAGGATCACTTTGATTATTGAGAATACGATGAATGAGAAGGCAAATGCGAAGGCGCCAATGGATATGGTTCCGATGAGTTGAGTGAAAAATGATGTTTCAACTCCTTCTTTGGTAAGAAAAGGAAGGCCTATACAAATGGTTCCCCATATTCCACATGTTCCGTGCACTGAAATAGCGCCTACTGGATCGTCTACCTTGATCTTGTCGAGGAAAAGAACTGAGATGACTACAAGCACACCGGCTATTCCGCCAGCTATAACAGCTCCAATTAATGTGAGTTGGTCAGCTCCTGCGGTTACACCAACTAGACCAGCAAGGATACCATTCAGTGACATAGAGAGATCAGGCTTTTTGAGAGTGATCCAAGAGAAGAACATGCACCCAAGACCGCCAGCTGCAGCACCTAAGGATGTGGTAACAATCACATATGAAATTGAGCTTGGGTCAGCTGAGAGAACGGAGCCTCCATTGAAGCCAAACCAGCCAAACCAGAGAAGAAATGCACCGATGGTGGCAAGAGGCATGTTTGATGGGAGAATGGGCTTCACACCATCTGGAGTGTATTTACCTTTCCGTGGCCCTAAAACTAGAACACATGCGAGTGCAGCAAAACCGCCGAACCCATGAACGACTGACGAACCGGCAAAGTCGTAGAAGCCCATTTCATCGAGGAATCCACCTCCCCACTTCCAGCTACCTGTGATTGGGTATGCGAAGCCTACAAGAAGCGCTGCGAAAATCATGAAACTAGGCAGTTTTACACGCTCAGCAACGGCACCTGATACAATGGTGGCGGCAGTGGCTGCAAACATAGCCTGGAATATGAAGTCGGCAAAACCTGTTTGGCATAAACCTGTGCCGCCGTACGAAAGATCAGTGCTACCGTAGTCGGCATTGGTTATTTGTGATCCAAAGGAAAAGAAACTATTAAAATCTCCCGGATACATAGCATTAAATCCATAGACAGCGTATAGGACTAAACCTGAACAGATGATGAATACATTCTTGAACAGTATGTTAACTGTATTTTTGCGCTGACAGAGGCCGGATTCGATGCACGAGAAACCAAGGTGCATGATGAAAACGAGAAACGCACAGAGGAGTATCCATACGTTAGATAGGCCGAAGAATGGTGCATCTTCATAGCGGTCATAATATCCCTCTGCTGCAGCTTTTTGTTCAGCAGAGAGGCTTGCGGTGTCACCGCCAAATTGCATAAACTTATAGATACTTTTACCGATGAGGTCGACTGCACCCTCGTCATACTCGTCATGATCAGGATCGAGCATTTCTTGGGTAACGTGGTATTCATCGGTCGTTGGGTCGATGGTTTCTGCATGGGCGGCGGGTGACAGACTGACAAGTGCAGTAAGGCACATCAGGAGTGTTAGTTTGATAGTGTTTTTCATCATAGTATTTGACTAATTCAGCCAAGTTACAGCATGAGTTGTGCCAGAATTAGCTGTGATGTATTTTTGGGGTAGTGATTAAAAGTTGGCACGGTGTTTGCTATAATTTCACACGCGCGCGATGGCTCTCTTGATTAAATAGAAAAACTTTTTTCGAGGTAGCCTGCGTTATTAGAAACTCAATAAATATCATTATGAAACAATCGAAGACCCTGTGGCTGCTGCCATTCTTACTAATTATGTCTGCGCCATTACTCATGGCTGCAGAAGAAACTTCAGAGCTTAATAGTGGCGATACAGCTTGGATGCTAGTGGCATCACTGCTTGTTTTGTTGATGTGTCTACCAGGTCTAGCGTTATTTTACGGTGGCCTTGTGCGTGGTAAAAACGTGTTAAGTATTTTTGTGCAGTGTTTCGCCATTGCTGGAGTGATGTCGATACTTTGGGTGATTTTTGGCTATGCCATTGCAACAGGTGATTCCTGGCACGGGCTAATCGGTTGGGATAGCTCAAAGCTTTTTCTCGACCACATCTCATCTACAGAAGATGGCAATGGTCCCTTATCAGGGACGATTCCTGAAAGCGTATTTGTCATGTTCCAGATGACCTTCATAATCATTAGTCCTGCGCTCATTGTGGGCGCCTTTGCAGAGAGAATGAAATTCTCTGCTATTTTGATTTTCACTATAATTTGGACGTTATTATCTTACCTACCAATGTGGCACATGGTTTGGGGCGGTGGGCTTTTGCACAGTTGGGGTGCAATAGATTTCGCAGGTGGAAACGTTGTGCATATCAACGCAGGCATTGCAGGTCTCGTGGCATGCATCTTTCTTGGAAAGAGGAGGGGTTATCCCGGCCCTGCGTTGGTGCCCCACAATGTTCCTTTCGTGCTTATCGGAGCAGCATTGCTGTGGGTTGGTTGGTTTGGATTTAATGCAGGCAGTCAGTTGGCGGCTGATACTGGTGCAGGAATGGCCATGCTAACGACACAGGTTGCCACCGCTGCGGCTGTGGTCGTCTGGATGGCTCTTGAGTGGATCATTGCCAAAAAGCCTACTGCAGTTGGTGCGGCTACCGGTGCGGTTGCTGGATTGGTCGCCATTACACCTGCCGCTGGTACGGCTGGAATTATGGGAGCCTTGGTGATCGGTGCTATTTCTAGCCTAGTCTGTTATTTTGCAGCAACCAAACTGAAGCATGCGCTTGGCTACGACGATAGTTTGGATGTTTTCGGAGTCCACGGCATCGGTGGTATCGTGGGGGCCCTGCTCACTGGATGGTTTATCCGTGATGGCAGTGGCGATTTTGCCCAGGTGATCGTTCAGGGTAAGAGTATTGTGGTGACGATTCTATGGAGTGCCATAGCCTCAATTATTGGACTATACGCCGCCAAGCTAATTTGTGGAGACATCCGCGTTGAAGAGGATGTGGAGCACGGTGGTCTAGACCGCGCTGAACACGGTGAGGAAGCCTACAACTGGGAAGCTTAAGACGCTGCAATCATACAGCAATAAATGCCGGAGCCCCAATTTAAGGGGCTTCGGTTTTTTATTGTATGGGTTGGCACGATATCTGCTTGAGCTAAGGGGATTATGAAACATACGTTACAAAGCATAATGATGGGCGGCGGGCTTCTTGCCTTTACCGCAGTGCCAGCCTCAGCTGAAGTTGAATTCGAAGTTCACGCTGGTTACCACTCAATCTATGAATTCCGAGGTGTTGACTTCGGTGATGACATGATTGAAGCCGGGGTTGATTTCAGTACCGAACTAGGTAGTGGTATCAATTTGTCGGGAGGTGTCTGGTATCAGGACAGCGATGGTAATAAGGCAAACACAGCATTTGATGAGCTAGATCTCTATGTTGGACTGGATAAATCTTTCGGTAATATTGATGTAAGTTTGGGTTACACATACTACGTGTTTCCCGGAACTACCAACGGCGATACGCATGAGGTTTACTTTGGTCTGGCTACCGAGCTCGACAACGGTATCGGACTTGGTTTGACTTATTACCATGACACCGATGCATTTGACGCTGGTTATCTCGAATTTGAAGTTACGAAAAGCATCGAAGTTCCTAACAATTCTTGCTTAAGTATCGATCTCTCTGCAGGTGCTGCTTATAGTTTTGAATATAATGGTCACGTAGATGGATCATCCCTCAAGGGGATGAATCACTACTTTGCTAGTATCTCAGTGCCATGGCAAATCTGTGATAACACTACTCTGACTCCATATGTGAAATATGTAGCAGCAGATAGTGATTTCGCGAACAGTGAAGATGGCAAGAGTGAAGACCTATTTTTAGGTGGTGTCGTTCTCAGCTACTCATTCTAATAAACTGTATTTTAATCTTCTGCGGATGTTTTACATCCGTTTGTCTGGAGTAAATGGGGATCTGCGCAAGCGGATCCTCATTTTTTGTTAGCATAATATTGATGGAACGATTGCACCGCATTTTAGCAGTGTGCGATCTTATTAATAATGCCAACTCAAAAAACTATCTAGTGAAATTTGAGGTGATATAGTTTAAAAATCCGCTTCTATGGGAAAAGGTTTCGATAGCTTTGATTCTTTCTCTGTGTCACTTTCTCAGTCTTGGTGCACGCACCATTTCTTCAACGTTCCTTGATAAAGAACAAAATCTGCTCGAAAATTCTACCAGTTACTTTTCCTCATTATTATAAGATTGGTGGTGTAGTCGAATAAACACCCATAGCAACCAAAGAGCTAAGCAATGATTGTTACGTGGACGTGCATCAAGGTCTCGTGGGAGGTATCAGCGGCATGACAGATTTAGGCTGCTGATCACCCTGCGATATCATCTTATAAATAGCGTTTGGATACTCAGTATTTAGGTCTAATGCCTTAAAGTAGGGGTGCAATAACTAGGCTAACAATTGCCATCACATTGATGAGAATATTCATAGATGGCCCCGATGTATCTTTAAAGGGGTCGCCCACTGTATCGCCAACAACACAGCCCTTATGAGTTTCAGAGTTTTTGCCACCAAAATGGCCGTCTTCAACGTATTTTTTGGCATTATCCCAAGCGCCGCCGGCATTGGACATGAAAAGTGCCATGAGTATACAACCAAGCAGTGAGCCGCAGAGTGTTCCAGTGAGGGCGATAGCGCCAATACCACCAATAGCATTAAAGCCGAAACCAACGGCTAATGGTGTGCCTACAGCCAGAATTGCAGGCATGATCATGCGTTTTGTGGCTGCGCGAGTGGCGATGTCCACACACTTATCAGAGTCGGGTTCGCCCGTACCTTCTAGGAGTCCAGGGATTTCGCGGAATTGACGGCGGATTTCGTTGATCATTTCAAAAGCAGCGCTACCTACGGCATCCATCGTGATGGCTCCATTAAGAAATGGGACAATACCGCCGATGAAAAGGCCAACGAAAAACGTACGCAACACAGCTTCATCAGCAAAGTTGAAACCTTCTCCAACACCAGACTTTTTAATGAAAGCGGTAATCAATGCGAGAGCAGCAAGACCTGCTGCTCCGATGGCAAAACCTTTACCGATCGCGGCGGTGGTGTTGCCAACGGCATCGAGGCCGTCAGTGATCTTGCGTGTATCTTCACCCATGGCGCTCATTTCGGCAATTCCGCCGGCATTATCGGCAACTGGCCCATAGGCGTCGATAGCCATGGTGATTCCTACGGTTCCGAGCATACCTACAGCTGCGAGGCCGACACCGTAGAGTCCTGCGAATTCGTAAGAAACAAAGATTGTAGCGGCGAGTGTGAGCAGGGGAATGGCAACTGATTTGAGGCCGACAGACAGGCCGCTGATCATCACTGTGGCAACCCCAGTTTCCCCTGATTTAGCGATATCGCGAATAGGTTTTCCGCCCGTGTAGTATTCAGTGATTAAGCCAATGATGATTCCGCCCATAGCTCCGCAGAGCACGGCTAGTGCGACGTTAGAGCCAAGTCCCTGCATGCCCGTGTAGCCAAATGTGGCGACGATGAAAATAATTGCAGATCCTATGGTGCCAATACGTAGCGCGCTGGCTGGATTCTTTGCAGACATCATCTTTACGAGTAGTATGCCGAGAACAGAGCATAGAAGACCAACGGTGGTGAGAGCCAGAGGCAGATACATCAGGTCTTGTGCCTTGTCTGCAGTTATCCCTAGCTTCTCAAAGAATACGGCACTTTGCTCAGGTTTTTTAACAGCATCAGCAGCTATTGCACCGGCGATAGCAATGGTGGCAATCTGTGCTCCACAGTAGGATTCAAAAATATCAGAGCCCATGCCGGCGACATCACCGACGTTGTCGCCCACATTGTCGGCGATTACACCCGGATTGCGGGGATCGTCCTCGGGAATACCGGCCTCTACTTTGCCAACGAGATCAGCACCCACATCGGCGGCTTTCGTGAAGATTCCGCCACCGACACGGTAAAAGAGTGCTACGAGTGAAGCACCCATAGCAAAGCCTTCCATAATTTCAGCGACGTGGGGACTATCTCTATAAAAAAAGAACAAACCGCCAAGGCCAATCAACCCCATTGATGCAACGGTAAGTCCCATTACTGAGCCGCCGAAGAATGCCACGCCGAGGGCGTCAGCTTGTCCATTGTCTCGCGCTGCCAGAGTAGTGCGAACGTTGGCGCGGGTTGCGGTAAACATACCCACAAATCCGGCGAATGAGGATGCCAGGCATCCGAGAATAAATGCTAGAGACTGATGTTTTCCGTAATCCCTCTCTTGGAAAAAGAAGAGTAACGCAGCAATAATAATAGCAAAAAATGAGATGAGTATGAATTCACGTTTCATAAATACCATCGCACCCTTGTGGATCTTTTCGGCGATTGCTTTAACCTTTCCTTCGCCACCGGGGCGTTTGAGTAGGTTAGCCAGGATAAGAAATGCAATGCCCAGACCTGCAAGGCCTGCGAGGGGTGTGATGACGGGGTTCATGGTTATGGTTCCGTGGGTGATTTGATTAGATTAAAATTCAAATCCCAGCGCCGCTGGCTGCTGGGGAGGGAGGGAGAATAGAAATTAAAGCTCCTCTGGCAAGTAAAAGAGGGTGAAATAGCATTAATTTGACTGTCACCCATTTAGGGCAAACGCATACCATGATGTATAGAAAAACAGGCTTTAGAAGCTCGTTTTGCCCGCCAAATAGGGGATCTTCCTACGAAGGGTTATTTTTTGAATTCATTTCAAAAGAATCTGCTCTTCGGAGAGTTGATTTTGAAATGGGCTTTAACAAACGAGCTCAATTTTGATGCCGATAATTTCTGGGCATTTCAGGATATTTTTTACGGCTCTCATTGAGGTGCTAATGTAGCTGCTCTTAAAAGTCGTCGTTTTCCGCTGGGTTATCCAATTGATTGTTGTTGGAGGTATTACTGTTACCAGCTAAAATACGCTCTGCCATACGATCGATGCCTTTAAGTGCGTGTTTGCTATCGGGATAGATCCGTTTTGCTTCCATATACCATGCAAGAGCGGATCCTGTTTGTGGGTTGAACTCGTTTTCCTCGAACTCTTTTGCCTTTGATAGGGCTACGGTGAAGCCGGCAACACGCGAAGATAACTTTTCAAGACGCTGCAGTAGCTCAGGATCCTTTGGAAATTCGTCACGTAGCTCGGCGAGAGCCTCCCAAGCTGCAAAATCATTACCAGCGAGTGATGCCTGTTTCGCAAGCTGGATGGTAGTGTCAATGCGAGTGATGTTTTTGACGATTTGTTTGATGGCGTCAAAGCGTTTTTCGTCGGCTTGTGCAACTGGCATGAACTCGAACCGGCGCTTGTAGATCTCGCGGAAGTTATTCTCGCTGAGCAAGCGGTCGAAGTCATTGATAAGCTTTCTGCCAACATCGCCATCAGCAATCATTGTATCGAGCTGCTTGTCTATTTCATCGAGCTTTGGGTTGGTAGGCCAAACTGATGTAGCGTTTTTTAATTCCTGTTGGAATTTAGCTTCATCTCCCTTCATTAGGGCTATTTTGGCCGCCCGCAGATGGCCATTGGATACCCTTGTGTATGCTGCGATTGCGCCTTCTGCCTTTGTGGAGTCAAAATCGGATGAGCGCTTTTTAAGTTTGTCCAACAATATCTTAGCACTTGCATAGTCACGCACATCCATAGTTTTTACGAGAGCATATCCATCCCGCACATATTCTAGAACTTTTCTTCTATCATTTGCTGGGACAGTCTGGACGACGGGGAGAAATTCACCAATTGCGTAAGCTTCGGTTAATCGCTTTGAAGCGCTGTGTAGTTCATTGTGGGTGATGTGGTTGTGGAAGGCGGCAACAAAGGTGGTGACTTTACGCATGGCTTCATTTGCAGCAGAATCAAGCCCAGTTACGGTGGGGTCAACACCAAGTCCTTCACTAAAAAATTTGGAAACATCAGACCCTTTTTTCAACCGCATTTTACTGTCACCATCACGGAAAATAAGGTTATAAAAACGAGTTCCGATCACCACGTGCTCAAAGCGTCGCTGCACGAAGAGTTGGGCGAGCAGCGCTTGATACTGAATTTTTGCTTGGATGAGATTGACCTCGTCTTTTGCTTGGTAGAGTTTTTTTAGGGCCTCAATCTCTATGATGCGCTTTTGCATGTCCTGCTCTTCATAGGAATTTGCTGTGAGTGCGGAACTGGTTGATTTCTTTTTGCCATTTTTACCACCTTTTGCAGCAGGTGTTCCCTCTACGAGACTTTTCTTTTTTGAAACGACATCCGCATTGTAGATTAAGCGTTTTTTTTCTTTTTCAAGGTTGGAAATGTAGTCCTTTGAGTTGCGAACTGACCCCTTTGATAGCATAGCCGCGTATATGGCATTTGAGAGAGAGTCGCAGATTTTCCCATCACCAGGATATGATGCAGCGCGTGGCAGAAGAGCGAACCCGTTGCGTAGCTTCTGGGATGTGGAAATCCCTTTTGTGTGTGGTGATACAGCGTCTAGTATGGCGTTAATCGTATTTCGGTATAACTGCGCTTCCTTGGATTCATTGGGAGAGTCAGCCAAGAAAGCCTCGAACTGGCCACCGAGGCGGTTGTCACCCAAATTGAATGTGTGCCCCATTAAAGTGACTGTTTCTTGTGTGGGGTCAATAAATGGCACCTCACTACCGTATGGAGACTTCGAGTCTTTTTTCTGGTTGACGATGTTGGTATCGCCACCTGTAGATTTTGGTGTTGGTGATTTGGCTGCACCACCGCCATTGCCTGGATCATAAACTTGTCCATGAGCATGGAATGCTATACCTGTGAATGTGGCGATAAGAATGCGTATACCTTTTTTCATCGATTTAAATTTGAATTACTTTTGATTATTTTACTGCGCTTTGATGTCCAAAGCAACGGGTAAACCTTCGCGATTGATTTCTACTTTAAACGTGTAGCCGTGATTTCGTTCTAAATTAATTTTTTCAACACCTTTCGGAATGTATATGGGAACTGGACTGGATTTTTTTTCGCCCTGAGTGCTGACCACACTCAGTAAAATACCACCGTCATTAGGAAGGATTCTTCGTTCAGAGATTTCACCGGTTACTTTGTAAACATTGCCGCTAAGGGAGGTGCCTCCACTTTGGATGTCTGTCACGGGTAGCTCTGTGAGATCAGAGAAGTGTTGTGCACGTTTATCGAGAAAGTATTTCCCTGCTATCAGTGCTCCAATCACTGCTAGAGCCACGATGATATAGGCCGTGAATTTACTTTTTTTATCTGTTGAGGATCGAGATCTACGAGACATAGAGAATTATTGGATAATGATTATTGTGTGATAAATTTTTAGTCCCAGTGATGGCGCTTGAGGCCTATGTAGGATGCGATCAGTCCAACAGCGATATGAATGATCAGTAAATACTGACATGAGGTGGCAGGCTGAAAGGAAGTCTCCGTTACGGCATCAATGGCATTGCGGTAGGTTGGATTCATGGAGTCAATACTCCCTGACCATGCCCAGTAGGCAGAGATGAATGGACGACTTAGTGGTTCGATAGTCTCTGGTAGTGCAAGCACGGCACCAGAGAGAGGGAGTTGAAATCCCACGAGATAAATGGAAAGAAGCGAGGATTGCTCTGCGGTTTTCATCAGTGATGATATACCGAGACATATGAAAGTCATGGCTCCGTTGACCAATACTAAAAACACCGTGTGGTCTAGAAATCCGCTTTCACTGCCATCGGGAAACTTCCAAAATTGTTGAACAAAAATAGCCATCCACAATGATTGGATGAGAATCAGGCTGCCTAGGAAAACAACCTTACTTCCTAGATAGGCACTCGGTCGGATACCGCCGAATTTTTCTTTCTCGTAGATCATGCGTTCACCGGCTACTTCTCGGGCTGAGTTGTTAGACCCCATCAATGATAGCAGCACTACTTGGAACATTACGATTCCGGAGACCGCGGAGCCAACGCTGAGGTAGCTTTGGTTAACCTCGATGCCTTCTTCGATTCGGTGAATCGTGCCTTCGTCAATACCAGAGAACTTTTTAACATTCTCGTTCCCTCGCTCACTAAAAAGAGCAACTAAAACAGGAAAACAAACGAGAATTGCGAGTTGCAGAAACACTTGGCCTTTGTCACGGAAGAAAATTTTCCAGCGCCTGCTTAGTAAAGTTGAAAACTGACTTACGACACTTGGTGTGCGTACTAGCTCGGCCACTTCACGCATAATTTGTTGCGATGCATCAGGATCCTCCAGTAATGCTGATTCGGTGTTTGTTTGTTCGGATTCATTATCCTTCGCTGTGACCTCCGCAGGCACAGAAAGCTCTCCTTTTTTGATCAGATCGTCACGGCGGTTGTTGAGCTTTTTGTAATAAGCATCTCTGTGCTTGAGCCATGATTGTTGCCATTTCTCAGAGCGTTGTTTTGCGAGTTGTGGATAGACCTCTTCCATATCATCTACGGAAAAGTAATGAGTTAGCCCTTCTGGGGGGCCGTGGTAGGCCACACGGCCCTCGTGCAGGACCAAAATGGAATCATACAGCTCTAGGTGAGCTAGCGAGTGGGTGACTGAAATCACAGTACGCCCGTCGGTGCGGGACAGCTGGTGCAGCAGGCTTACGATATCCCGTTCTGAGCGTGGATCGAGCCCAGAGGTGACCTCGTCACAAAGTAACAAGTGAGGACTAGTCACTAACTCCATGGCTAGGCCGAGTCGGCGTTTTTGCCCACCTGATAGCACTTGCACAGGACGATCGGCAAGGGGTGCAAGTCCAGTTTCTTCTAGGATACGATCAATACGATTATCTAGCTCCTTAAAATTCTTAATTTTCACCCTCAGCCGTGTGGCAGATTCAATTGATTCGTCTACCGTCAATTGATCATAAGCAATGGAAAACTGGGGGACATATCCAATTTCAGCAGGATCAAAGTCTTTTTCTTGCGCGAGGTTTCTACCGTCCCAGATCAAATCCCCCCCCGACTCTTCGTTGAGGCCGGCTATGGTTTTTAGGAGCGTGGTTTTGCCGCATCCAGAAGGGCCAACGATGGCCATGAAATGCCCGCGCGGTACTTTTAAGGAAACCTCGTCAATTAGATTTAGTGGTTCCCCATCTTTTTGGATTGCGAAACAGACGTCTTTAAGTTCTAGCACGAGTAGTAGTGGTTGTAAGGGTGCGCAACAGAAGTATCTATGAAAAGTTGCGTTATAATACGAGAAGAAAACTTGTAGATTTAACAGCTTCTATTAGATTGCTTTTTATGTCGAGGAGATCGCAAAGCAGGAAATCCGCACGCGGCGGCAAGAAGAGCTCACGTGCTGGTAAATGGGTCTTGCGCATCTTATTAATACTCCTCGTGGGTGTTATTCTTACAGGATTTGGTGTTTATTCTTGGTTGAGGTCGTACATGCACAGCGATGATTTTCGTATTTTCGTCAGTGATACTGTTGGTAGTGCCTTAGGTGCGGAAGCTCATTTTGAACTGTTTGAGTGGCAGGGAATGGATGCTCGTACGGATGGATTTGTATCGGAAAACGGGCAAAATATTCGGGCAATAAAAGCAGATGGTGTTCAGGCAAAAATTGGTCTTGGTGGTATTAGCCGTGGAGTGTGGGAGGTTTCAGATGTTCGTATTAATCAACTTAATTTGCTTATAAACACCTTGCCTAATGAGGATGGCCAAGCCAACAAAGCCGATCAGGACAACACCACGGCAATTTTATCATCTAATGAACCTGGTTTGCTATCCGGTTGGCTGCCTGACCGAGTGGAGTTTGATTCTATCGAGGTTGCCAGTGCAGACATCAATCTGAAGACATCAGCGGGTGGCCTGCGCGCTAGAGATCTTGCTGTGCGTATTGATTCGTCCTCGGCAGGTGCTTACGATGTTTTATTCACTGGAGGACTCATTGATACCAATTGGTTTGGATCTCAGCTTGACCTGATCTCTGCGCGGGGTAAGTGGAGAAATGGACGAATTTTTCTGACGGAGTCTAGTGCTAAGGTTTATAAGCGGGGCCGTTTAAGCTTAAATGGAGAGCTTGAGGGTGATGAATTTGGAATATACGGCAGTCTTAGCGATGTTAGGGCGGAGGAATTAGTGCCGCCAAACTGGCAGAAATCCATCATGGGAAATCTGAATGCTAAATTTAAAGTTCTCTCTGGTAACAAAAATACCGTTTTGCGTGGTAAGGTAAAGCTTACTGATGGTGTCCTAACTGCTCTGCCGATACTAGATACCATTGCGGCGTATTCCAACACTCGCAGGTTTCGTAATCTCGTGCTCTCTGAGGCAACGTTTAAATTTTGGAAAGAGGGTCAGCGTCTCGATATCAAGGATATTGTCATAGCTAGTGAGGGATTGGTTCGTGTTGTGGGCAATATCACGGTGGACAAGGAAACGCTGAATGGTCGTTTCCGTGTGGGAATCGTGCCAGGTACACTTTCACATATTCCGGGTGCAGAAACTAAGGTTTTTTCACGTGGGGATATGGGGCTGCTGTGGGCGCCGCTTCACATTACCGGCACTCTCGATAATCCCAAGGAGGATCTCACGGGCCGCATGATTGCGGCTGCAGGAGAAAGGATGTTCGAGCTCGTTCCTGAGACTGGTAAAATGGCGCTCAAGTTTGCTCATGGATCTGCCGTCGAGCTACCGAGTAAGGCAGTCGATGCGGCAGGCAAAATTTTCGAAGGCGACCCCACGGGTGCAGTGGGCGAGGGAGTGGATATCATCCGAGAGGGCGCAGGCAACGTCCTCGATCTCATTCCAGGTGTTGCTCCAAGAAAAAAGCATGAAGCCGAGGGAGACGAGTAAGGTGTAGTTATTCGTTTCTGATCGAAAATTTCCTTCCTATACCTTTAATCCAGGCGTTACTGGCGCTACCAAATAATTTGTTTAAGTTTCCCTCATCGGAAATTCTAAATTCAATTGTTTTTGCGTGGGTGGTGTTGGGATATTGCTTTGCGACGGCTGTGTTGGCATTGACACCAGTGCGCTCGCCGACTTTATCAAGTAGTTCTTTGCCCCTGGTAGTTAGTCTTGCCCCGACGTTGGAGCCGGAATCCTCTGTGACAGGAATGATGTAGTAGAAGCGTGCGAGGGCGTTGCCATTGGTATCGATGATAACTTCGGTAACACGGAGGTTACCATTTAGTACGTAATCGTGCTTGCTGATAGAGGATATGCGATCGAGTGCCACAATGTAATTGCCTCCCGGCAGACTGGCTTGCCAGAATCGTCTCGGTCCTGTTGCTTCGCTAGCTGATTTGTTGGAAGTGTTATTTTGAGCGCTCGCTATCATAGGAAGCAATACAAGACCAAAAATAAGAGAGGCAATAGATATAGGTGATGATTTCATAGGTTTTAGTGGTTAGGTATAAAACTCTCGCTGATAAACAAAGTTTCGTCAAAACCTTGATTGAGAAATTGCACTCTATCATACTAGCTCTGTCATGCCAGCCAGTTACCGCCCTAATGTTGCCTCGCTTATTCTTAACCGACGGGGAAAGCTGTTGGTGTGCGAGCGGCATGGCAAGAAAGGCGCTTGGCAATTTCCACAAGGTGGCGTCGATATGGGCGAGAAAATGATTAGGGCGCTGGCTCGTGAAGTGAAAGAAGAAATCGGTCTGCCTTGGAATAGCTATAAGGTGTTGGAAAAACGTGCTGGGTACAGCTACCTCTACCCAGACCAGGTGAAGAAAAACAAATTAAAATACGATGGTCAGATCCAGACGTATTATTTATGCCGACTCAAGAAAGGTGCTCCTGAGATTAATCTTGAACGACAAAAACACCCCGAGTTTGGGCGGTATAAATGGATTCATCCAGAGG
>JABHEX010000203.1 GCA_018676385.1 Akkermansiaceae bacterium | reverse complement strand
GTTAGTTTATATATTGAACAAGAGAGTTTATTCCGGTGTGAGAGGAATACGGATTTGTTCCGCGCGACAATAAATTGTCAATTTGGAGAAAGGTTACATCCAAATGGGGCGATCAAGTTCGCAAGCCCGTGGATGTAGGGATTCTCTGAGGCGATCAGTTAAATATAAATTGACCAGATAACTGTTACATCGACCAGATGGGGTTATACTGGGTAATTAGCAGCATCTTGGCAATGCTTTTTTTAGAGTAAGAGGCTACAAGTTGATCATTCCTCGCTGGCTCATATCGACTGCTAAATGTTTGTTTCCCTATGGTAACTGGATGTATTTGTACATCATGCCAAGGTTATGTGGTGGTGTGATCACAAAAACTCTCATAGGATGGTATCATCATGGGCGATAGCTGAGACGTTCCATAAGCAAAATCAATACGATGGCTGATCTGGTCTGAACTAATCGGATGCAGTGTTGAACTCTAGACGTAATCCGCGTGGACGCCAGTAAGTGGTGATTCGTTTTTGGAGCTGATTTCGTTCTTTTGTGGGAATGAGTAACTCGACTTGATTGGCCGCTGGCTTGCGTGCATTGATGTTTTGCAAAAACGTGCGTGTGGCGTCACGGCGTTTTGTACCACCATGAAAAAGAGCATGCACGATCAGAAGCGAGCTGCCATACATGCGATAGCTATCCACTGCTTTACCATTCACGATACGATTCTGCCATGTCTTCGGTGTGAGTGCCATTGTTTCAACCACCCCAGGGAGTGTGAGTAAGTTGTTTTCATGTGCTAGCGCCTGTTTCACCCGATTACGAATGGATTGGAGAATATGATCGAACCGGTATACGCCGAAATCCGTATGAGCGGCTGCAAAGTACTCAGCCACGCCTTCAGAAAACCAAATTGGTAGATATCCGAGGTGACGGTGCATACAGAGATGGACAAATTCATGAACTAACAGATCATAGTCAGCTTTTGGGGGAAGTCTGCTGCCAGCAGTTGGTGGGTGTAAAAATGTATCCGCCCGGAGCATGATGGCTGCTTTTTTGCCGCTGTAGTATCCAGCAGCCCCCTGCACACCGCCAGCTTTGATGAAGCTATCTTCATCGGGGAAAATAAGCACCTTGGCACGACCGCCTGGCGGCATTCCGAGCAGGGGAAGTGGAATACGCGAGATAACTTCAGGCACTGACTCTGCGACGGTAGCGAATTTTTCTAAATGCCGACGACTGAGGGCTATTGGTGAGCGCAGCTCAAAATGACGCGTGTGGTAAATGTATGGTCTTGTTTCGTCGCCACGTTGTAATGTGACGATTTTAGCCTTGGTTTTCGGTTTGTAGATGGTCGGCCAGCGTTTGACTGCGGGTGATTCCTGAGCGGCAACAATCGTAATTGTTAGGAAAAGGATCCCGCTAATTAGGGATTGTCGTCCGAAGAATAGTTGCATCGTCTGAAGCAGTGAGTGGGTTTGAATAACGGGGCATCAGTAGAAAATCACCTGCTGAGTGCAGCCTGCCATCGCATGATTCTATTTGCCCTGAGACAACTGTTATGATGGAGAATCTCTTGGAATCTCGATAGTCAAGACTAGTGCCGGCTTTCAACTCTAGTTGATCTACTCGAAAATAAGGGCAATGCGCTAAGGTATTACCATTGGGTTCATCCATTGGAGGCTCCACATCGTCAAAATCAATGCAGCGCATGGATTGCTCGACGTGAAGATCACGTGGCTTGCCATCTAACCCTACACGGTTCCAATCGAAGATTCGGTAGGTTGTATCCGAGTTCTGCTGAATCTCATAGATCAGTAATCCTGCTCCAATGGCGTGTAGTCTGCCAGAGGGGATGAAGATGGAGTCGCCTTTTTGTGGGGTGATTGCGTGCACGACCTGATCGACGGTGCCGTTAGTAATAGCACTCTGGAAATCTACCCGTGTGACTCCAGCCTTGAGTCCAACATAAAGTTTTGCACCTGGGGAGGCTTCTGCAATATACCACATTTCAGTTTTTGGCTCGCCTCCAACTTGGGCTGCTATCTCTGCGGGCGGGTGTACTTGAATGGATAGGTCGCTGTGGGCATCGAGTATTTTGATGAGCAATGGGAAAGAAGCATCGTTGTCAAATCCTTCACCAAAGATTTCTTCCCGTTTGTCCTGCCAGAGCTTGCCAAGTGTCATGCCTTTGAGGTTGCCGTGGTTGACCACCGATTGTTCATGCGGGCGGTCTGTCATTTCCCACGACTCGCCGTACGGGGTCTCTGATTTCGGCAGGGAGCGGCCATAAACGTGCTCAAGTTCGCGCCCACCCCAGACGCGATCCATGTAAAGTGGGGAAAAGGTGATAACTTCCATTGATCCAGATCATGTAGCCTATGATGAAATTTTTCCATGAATAAGTCAGAAAAAGTTTCGCATCCTCATATCAGATCGATTAATCACAGATATGGCAAGTTCCGCAAATGCTCCATTCATCTCAGCAACAGAACTCTATCGTGGCTACACGGTAGGCGAGAAACGTATCGAAGTACTGCATGGTATTGATTTGGAAATTTATAAGGGCGAGAAGGTATTTCTCTGTGGCCCCAGCGGTGCGGGTAAGACCACGCTGATGTATATTCTCGCCGGACTTGAGCGGCCAGAGCGTGGTAAGGTTGAGATATCAGGGATGAATCTTTATGCGCTTTCTCGCCGCCGCCAGGCAGCTGTTCGTAACCAGCAAATGGCCTATATCTTCCAAAACTATTACCTGATGCCAGAGC
>JABHEX010000002.1 GCA_018676385.1 Akkermansiaceae bacterium | reverse complement strand
ATTTTCACATCAGATAATGGAGGATCCATCCCCCATGCCCAATCTAACTTACCTCTCCGTGGCGGTAAGCAAGATCACTGGGAAGGTGGCATCCGCGTGCCCACATGCGTTGTATGGCCCGGCAAAATCCCAGCAGGAAAACGCAGCAACACTCCGGGTATGACCATGGATTTTTTACCCACCTTAGCAGAGATCGCTGGTTTGAAAGTCGATCACGAAATCGACGGCCAAAGCCTGGCACCTGTCTGGACAAAGGGTGCTACAGGCGATCCCGATCGCACCATGATCTGGGTGCGACGCGAGGGCAACATGCGATACCAAGGGCGAGCCTACTACGCCATTCGCCGAGGAAACTGGAAGCTACTCCAGAACTCCCCTTTCGATCCCATGGTGCTGATCGACCTGAAAACCGACCCCTACGAGAAAAATCCATTACCCGCAGAAGGGAAAATCGCAAAAGAACTCACGGGCAAACTGATGCAGCACATGCAAAAATCTGGCAGCATTCCATGGCAGAGAGTGTTAGATGAGAAACCTTGATTCAATTCGCACAACGATATGGTTGTGCAAAGAACTCATCTTTAGTCCCGTTCACCTGAAGTCACGGAAGAAGAATATCTTCGGCAATCTACCACCTGAAGACACGATGAATCCGAGGTGCCTGCTATTGACATCGTGCCACCATTGTTGCTCGGTGATTCTCCGGGCTTTCCCTTTGGCTTCGACTTGGTAGCCAAATTCAGCCCGATAATACCCACTCTGTGGAAGTGGCCCATCCGTGATGCTCCAGCCTTTTGGATCAACCATCATTTTGCTTTTCCCCAAATTAGCCACAATCCGATGTTTCGTCAGGTTGAACCACAGTGTTTTTCCCGGCACCAACTTGCCGTCCCCGGCATTGACGAGGTTCATTTTCACCGGCAGATTTTTATTTGATGGGTCAGGAGTGACGAGGATATAAAAATCTTTAACCGTTTCCGGGATTTTCAATATCGGGGCACCTTTAGGCAGATTTTCAAGATCTGTGATCTCATTCTTCGCCATCATAATGGTGATGTCTCCCTTAGGCAGGCTGATCACTTTTGAAAAATTCATACTCGGCAGGAAAACCTTCTGGTTCTCTTTGCCATCAAATAAGCAAACAATTTTTGGCGCGTTGTTAGGGCGCTCAGGAAAAACAAGTCGGCACGTACGCTTACTCTTTTTTGGTTCGAGCTCCTGCGCATAGACAGGCAGGCACGAAAAGAAAAGCAGGGTAAGCAGAAAGTATTTCATAACCTCATTGTCAGTGCATCCTAACCGAAGCACAATCAAACTTCATCGGTATTTAACCAGCGGAAGGACTTGATCACATATTTACGGCCATAAGTTTGGTTAACCGCACTTGTTGGTGGATCAACGGAGTCTGACTGATCTGCGGAATCAATGAAGTCTCGGCTACGCTGAACCGAGGCCTCGCACCAGGCACGTGCCACAATGTTACCCTCGCTGTCACGCGCATCACCATAGGTACGGATCGTGAATGTATCGTCGCGGGCGGAGAGGACAGGTGCGATGGGCCTCAGTATGTCTGCCTGACGAATCCAGCCGGGCACTCCGTGGGCACTGTCGCCCTTGGCTGCCTCTGTAAACTCGTAGCTCACTCCGTCGAGCTTCGGATCATTTGGATTTGTTTCATGCATCGTCGTGTCCGAGAGCTTATTGGCAGGATCACGAAGTTCTTTTATCGGATCGTTTTCGAGATTATTGATGGCAGTCTGCGCAGCTCCCGCCAGTGATAAGTCATTGTTAGAACTGAGCTGTCGGTTCACGAATTCAGATAAGGAGAGAAATGGACCACGCAGACGGACCTGCTCGACAATTTTCTCTGCAAGATCCTCTATTTGATCATCTGTAAGGCTTCTGAATCCGGTGTATTCGGATGCATTGGGTGCCAGCCCGCTCAGGCTATTCCCGCTTCCTGCTTCATAATCAGAAGCAACGGCTCCACGAGAAACCAAGTGAGGATTAGCTCCGGTCGTCGCTTCAAGACTATTTGCGCCATTCAACGCGATTTCCTCTCGGCTTTTTGCATGACCCAAAAGTGCTTTCCAAGCAGCAACCGACGTCGAGTTCACATTAAACATACCCGCCACCTCCAAACGCGAAGCGACTTTGAGGAAAGAATCGGAACTATTGATAATTTCATTCACTCGTTCGGTAGCTTTACTTGCCGACAAACCCGAATCCGCAATGATAGGAAAGTAGGATCTATTAGATAGCCTATCACTCCCCGTGATGACGTCTTTATAAAACGTTTTTAGGTCTTTTTCAATACTACCACCAAGATCGCGCGGCTGTGCTGCAATGGACGAAACAAACCAATCATCAAACAGCATGTGGTTCGCGCAATAGGCGTCATCATGCATGAGATTGAATTGAGTTCCTGCTGGCTTCATGGCGGGAGGAACCACGCTATTTTTAGGGATCAGTGGAGTAGCATCGCTGTTCCCAATCAGGTTCATCTGGAAAGGTGGGTAAGGGTTGTTTCCACGGGGATTCCAACTTTGAAGTTCGACTAGAGAGGCCATCGGGCGCAGCGGAATATCCACCATGGTAAGCCTCGATAGGCCGTCACCGCTCTGGTAACCAGTGCCAATGTATGATTCAGAGTCACTCAGATTAGGTGTGATGGTAGACCCCAAGCTGAGAGAATGGTATGCGAAATCGAAGGTATTGTTGGCCGGGTGATCTTTGGGGTCTCCACTGGCTGGGTCGCTCAATACCATGGCTGCCAGTGCGTTGTTTTGTACGACGCCTTTGGTTGGCCGGTTCTGATTGCTACCCGCCCCAGTGCCGATGGTCATACGTGGGCCGAAACTCATCGAAAAAAGAGGTATCCACGGTCCGGAAGCAAGCGCCGCAATCGAGTAGCCTACTTCATCCACCTCATCAGGCGGCCAATACTTGTCGCCCTCGGTTATATTAGCCAGAGCTGTAATATTGTGAAACTCTTCTCCTATCCCCGACGGCACGATCGCTGTGCCACCAAAGTGGGAACTTCCATCCCCAAATGAGACGGAAAAGCCATATCCGGGAACACGGTCCCGGTAAGGCTGGGTAACCCTGTCGTTCCTAAAGAGGAACCAGTAGTTTCTATCACCTGTAAGATTCGAGGAGACAGCAAATCCACGTCCCACCAGATTCGTTGGGTTATAGCCCTCTTTCAGCCTGAAGGCTCCGCCACCGAAACCGTAGCCAGTATCGAGCTCCCCTGGGGAGAATATTTTCGCTTCCCCTGGTTTGAAGGTGAGGGTCCCCTCTGGCAGCCAGCAACCCCATGTGCGCAGATCTTTCCATCTCCCTCCGAATTTCGATGTATTTCCCGTCAATTGATTGTCGTATGGGTTTGCATAATTACTGGGCCAATCCAGCGTCTGAAAATTGCCATTTGTTAACAACCTATATCGATTACTAGGAACATCTTCAGGCCCCAGCCCCTGGGCTAGGTAGGGTGCCTGATCGACGATCGCCATTGCCCCCGGCAGAGAGCGCCGCCATCCGAAGCCAAGAAAGTTCTTATGTTTACCGCTGCCTTGACCTGCGTTGAGAGTGCCACTGATCTCATGCTCTAGGGAGACATTGTAGGGATTCCATAGGGTGAAAAATGGCACATACATCAACTCTAATTGATATCGTTTAGGATTTCGATTGAGTCGTCTCGGGTCTTCGATTGCCTTGGCATAAACCAAGATCTGGCACCTTGCGATCTGTGGATGGAGTAGCTGCCTGTGCTTGTGGTTGTAGATTTCAGTAGAAGTGATCGAAGATGCCCTCGACTTGGCGAGCTTATCCCAAACGAACGGACTCTTCACGACCCCAGAGCTGTAGGAAAAGTTCTTGTAAGAAGTGGCAAAGCTCTTGAGCGATGCCCATGAGGCGGAGGCCGCGTAATACGTGGAGGGCTGTTTATATCCTAGAATCAGTGAATACTCACTCCAGGGGTACAGGTTCGACTGCGCGGGGTCGTAGTTGCTTGTTGTTGGTTTTGGAACCTGCGAGGTCGCACCTTGTTCAGGTTTGAAACGAAACAAGGGAAGCTTTCCACCAGAGTATGAGGCGTAAATATTATCCCATCTCTCGGTCAGAACAGAGATGTCCTTGCGCCATCCTCCCGTAGCGGAGTTCGTCAGCAGGCCGACCGCAGAGGTCGATAAGTCGTGGAAGTTTTCTGCAGGATCTGAAGAAGAGCCATCTGTTAGCAGTGTAGTCGTCGGCAGACTGAGTGCCTTGCTCGCAAGTTTTCCGTTACTTGTACCAGAATTGTATGCCTCTGGGTCGTCCAGCAGCTCAGCAAGACCGAAGACCTCAGGATCAGTAGTAGAGTGGGACTGCCCCATTTCCACCAAATCTACGGCTTTGTTTGTGCGGGGATTGTAGGGTTGTCCGAGTCGGGCCTTCTGATTTTCACCACTGATCCACCATGCGAATGTGCCGTTGCTTTTGTTGTCAGCATCAATACTCGGAGTTAAGTCGACCTGCTGCGGGATGAGGTGAATTTGGTTCTCATTATCTTCTCCTAGTGTGCCTTCAAATAGCAATGGAATCGTTCCAGATTCTTGGATCTTGGATACGAGACCCGTTGGATCCAATGACGGAGTTTTCTGCCTAGCGCCCGAAACCAACCAGTCTAAAAAGCGACCACTGTCGGATTCCAATTTGGTTTTCGATGCGTAATCCGGAACAATAGGTCGTCCGTTTGCATCGTGATTCGTTCCTTCCCAACTTTTCCAAACTCCCACTAGCGAGGGGTTATTTGGATCGATCATTGCTGCATTGGCTGTCACTCGAGTATCAGAGCCTGTGTATCTTTGCAGATCGCCTAGAGCAAGCATTAGTGCCAATCGGGCATTCGCCTTTGCCTCGCCCATGACTTTGTCATTCTGACCGGAGCGTAGCTCGATGGTGCTCATGCTGAGCATCGCCAGAGCGACGAGAACCAGAAGCACCATCACTGAGATGGTAGCGATGAGGGCGAAACCCGCAGGCGATTTCTGTGTGTCGGTGCGATGGTTCATGTTTTGGAAAATGCTTATGAAATGAAGATTCAGTTTAGATCTACGGATTAATTATACACTACAAAGTAAATACGCAAACATATTCCGTTCTTCGAGCTGTCCAATAATGGACAGGTATCCATTACACCCTAAACTCGGATCATCTCTTATGGGTATCGAGCCTTCTCAGCATCAACCACCTTTGAAGCCGAAGACTCCTCAATTTAGATGCTCAGAAGGAAATAACTCGCGCTTATTTGGCCATCACCTGAACATTTTCCAAGAGGACTTGGGTCGGTTTATCTTTGCCAGCCTTTAACCTGTAATGGCCATTTTTATACACTGGGGCTTTAAACGTCTCCCCGGTTACTCGGTAGCAATAAATCAGTTCACCTGTTTTGGCATCGGTTAATTCGACAACAGCATTTGGCATGGGCAGTCGCACGGGTTTGAGATGGGCTACTGCATTTCGCCCGTCATTTTCAGTGACGTTGAAACGGATGGGCCAGCCGAGAAACTGCTCGGAATCTCCCTTACTAATATCTGAGAAACGAGGCCAGCATTCGAACACGGTCTCACCTGTTTTCTTGTTCAACCGCACGATCCCATATCCATCACCACGGTTCTCGCGTGAAGAGTCTTCGCGGAGTGTTTTCATATTCAGATGATCCGGGTTTGCGTAGGCGAACATGGTGATCTTGTTGCCCAATCCATCTTCGTAATCCCCCACCCATGGCAACGATGATTTGATGGTGTCACCACCGCCTGTTTTTTCATCTTTCGGCCACCACCAGCGACCGTAGATCGTATTCACGAGTGCTGGACTGGTAAACGCCATTGGGCCGTCGCGATATCCCTCGATACCGTGTTTGACCACAACACCAAGATGCTGGTCACCACACAGATGAGTTGCGCGGGCTGCACGTAAAAACGTCAAAGCACGGTTACGACCAGCTTGAGGCCAACCGTTACAATCAAGATCGGCGAGCAGTCGACTCTTGCCACCACCGTGCATGTGCACAGCACCACAAAAGGCCGTTTGCGAGAGCGCGACTTTCATCACGGCACCTGACCAATCACGCGCCCATGCATCGAGGAACTTGAGTTGTCGGTCACCAAGCAGTTTCAGCCCAGGAACATCCACGGCTGCACGGTCATATGCGGGATCATTGATATGATCATTACGCGGCCCCATCTTGGGGATATTACCCATCGGAGCCGACTTGAACTTACGGTCTTCCAAAATCGCAAAACTGATGCCTCCTAAATTTAACTCGGTATAATACACACCAATACCTTGCTTAACTGGCTTAGAATCGAAGGCATCGGGAAGGTTCCACGTTTGTTGACGCTGAACCATATTTACGAACTTCGCTGGAAACATATAACCACCATCGGTGGCACCGCCTTTGCCTAGGGATTTTTTACCCCCCTCACCCCAGACATTGCCGTGACCGACATCGTGATCATCTGGGATACAGATCGTTGGCCGATCTTTCATAATGTCCGCAAACTGCACCCCAAACTGCAGCCACCCATAAGTCGCTTCTTCGTGCGTGTAATTCTGATCACCAGCAAAAAAGAGTAAATCCGGATTTTGTTTCTTCAGGTTCTGGATAAACTGAGTCCTAGTAAACCGCTCTTTATCCTTCGGTGAATTACAGGACATATTGGCCACCACGATGGTATCCTTGTCGATCGGATCTTTGCGCACCAAACCCTCGAAACTCGACACCTTACCGAGCCTTAATCGATAGTCGACGTTTTTGGATGCATCCCAGTTGTTGACTCTAAAATGCACATCCCAACCAGGGTATTGAACCGGTTGTTCATCCGCCTGAACCCACTTTCCATCTCGCTTGAATTCGAGTACGACCGACTTGGGTTCGTCCGGCAGGAGCGGGAAACACTGGGCAGTGAGTTTCAACACACCCTCGTGATGGGCATAGAGAGCAAATGCGAGTGCTTTCTTACGATCGATCGTCTGAATCCATTGTCGGGCCTCTTTCCATCGATCATTCTTCGCTGGTCCAGTTGGCTTCTTCCACCACTCACCAATGGCTAACTTGTCTGATTTTTTAGCCCATCGATCCGCGTCCCCGAAGGGTTTTGGATCTGTGTAATCGATGGCGGAACAAAGGCTGTTTCCAAACATCAACGCCATGATAACAGGGATATTTCTAATGTTGAAAATCATGATGATGGATACGAGTGATTGATATATTGTGTTTCATTCGATGAAATACCCTGTCGATTTACGGTCGCCATGGCTCAGGGCCACCGGGTTTTTGCTGCAAGAACTGAGCATCAACACTACGATACCATTGATGTAATTTGGCACGCATCTTGGCTGCACGTTCTGGAAATTTTGCTGCCAAGTCATTCTTTTCGCCAATATCATTTTCCAGATCAAAAAGCATTATTTTCCCATCCTCATAGTGTTCTACGAGCTTGTAGTCACCCACACGGATCGCGCCGCCAGGAGGGCCTCCCTGATTACTATAATGCGGGTAATGCCAATAGAGGGCATCACGATCCAGAGAGCCATTCTTCAGGGCAGGCGCGAGGTCCACTCCATCAATCGTGTGCTTGGTTTCAATTCCCGATGCCTCCATTACCGTTGGATATAGATCAATCGAGCAAATTGCTTCTTCACTAACAGCACCCGCCTTCGTCACCCCAGGATAACGGATGATCCATGGCTCACGAATACCCCCTTCATAAATCCATCCCTTCCCCCCTCGTAACGGAAGGTTACTGGTCGGCATACCTTCACTGGTGGATAAGCCACCATTATCGGATGTGAAAATCACAATGGTATTATCAGCAACACCGGAGGCTTCCAGCTGCTTCAAAACCTTGCCCACAGCCTGATCCATCGCTTCGACCATGGCCGCGTAAACCGCATGCTTTTGCAACGCGCGATACTTCTGAACTTTCTTCCCTGCGATTTCACCCGGCACCTCTGAGAACTCCTTGCCTGCCACCTTTTCTGCTTTCGCTTTGTATTTTTTGACCAGATCAGGACGTCCGATCAATGGAGTGTGCACTGAGTAAAAAGACAAGTAAGCGAAGAAGGGTTTATCTTTATTAGCAGCGATGAATGAAGCAGTGTCCCGAGCCAAACGATCCGGCAGGTGGTCGCCCGATGGGCTATCTTTCATCTGTGGATTTTTGAAGGGAGCAAAATATTTTTTGCCGCTGTATGGTCCACCCGCCTTGTGCCCTCCAACGTTGATATCGAACCCACGATTCTGCGGTAAATGTTTGTCTGTCTTACCGAGATGCCATTTACCGGCGAAGAATGTTGCGTAGTTCTTTTTTTTCAGAGCTTGGGCCAGGGTGATCTCATCCAACGGCATTTCCCCATTCAACGGGGCAGGTTTAAACTTTCCTGAACGCGTTCCTGAAAAGAAATTGGTCGCTCTCACTCGCGTCGGGTATTTACCGGTCATCAGGCTGTATCGCGTCGGTGAGCACACGGGATTCGCGGCATATCCATTGGTGAATCGCATGGCGGATTTAGCAAACTGATCAATGCTCGGAGTTTCATAAAAGCAATTCGGATTATTGGCACCAATGTCCATGTAACCTAAGTCATCTACTAGGAAGACCACGACATTGGGTGGGCGTGTTTCTGCTTCGCTATCTGCAACGAAAGCAAATGCGACAACAATGACTGAGAGAATACAGAGAAATCGCGGCATAGAGGAATGGAGTGTTTTCATCATAGAATAATCGAGCTCATCGACTGCGAAACAGTAGACTATTTCTCCAGTCTTTTATATCTACCAAAGAGATAAAACTACAATAAATTTATTACAATCTACTTTCTAAGAGAAAAATATTGCTTCGGGCAAACCCTCATTATCAATGTCCACAGAGCATTACTAACACAATAATTCATTCAGTGAACAACCTCCGTATCCCAATTTCTTCTTGTGTTAGAAATACCCCGAGGATATTTACATACGTAACTTTTTCTTTGAGATTTTACAGATCAGAAAACGCGACGACACCCTACAGTTTCAAAGCTTGAACATTACTACGATTTAAATCCACACTATCTACCATGAAGATTATACCACGCCTCACAGCAGTTCTGCTCTTCAACCTTCTTATGTGTTTGTCCATTCAAGCCCGAACATTTTACAACTCCGATGGCAAAAGCATTGAAGCTGAACTGATCACAGTGGAGGGTAATCTGGCCACGCTCAAACTCAAAAACGGTCGTATCACAAGAGTGGCGGTTAATAAATTTTCCAACTCGGATCAGACTCATATCAAAGAATGGTGGCAAGAAAACAAAAACAAAATCACCGAGCGAGATGTGAGGCTCACCATTCGCCAGAAAAATTATTTCACTAAAAAACCTGAAACAAAAATTATTAAAAACAAGGGCAGAATAAGGACGAGCGAAAGCGAATTCAACTACCTGTGTAAATTGGACAATTACTCTGCCAAAACAGTCAATGGTATTAAGGCTATCTTTAACATACACAAAAGAGTCAGCAAGCGTGGCAAAAATGGCTCCTCAAGCGAGGTCAAAATCGTCACCAATAGCTTGCAACTCGACCTACTCCAATCCAAAGGTTCCCTGAAATTTGCTTCCGACGGTGTGAAGTGCAGTTCCTTGTCAGACACAGCCAATAATCAGTCACTACGCGAAACCATCATCGGCATGGAAATGACCCTCTACGCTGACGGGAAAGAAATCCTCACTCAGTGCCATCCAGAAAATTTCAGCCGATTCCTTGAGGAGCAGGAAGCTCGTAATGAAAAAAAAGAAATTGCGAACGAAATAAGAGAAGACAACAAAGATATCGCTGACGGCAAACGAGATGCTTTCGGTCAGGGACGGAAATATGATGAAGATGTAGCCCGCGATAAACGTAAACGGGCAGCCGCTGATGCA
The DNA here is from genome assembly GCA_018676385.1 of Akkermansiaceae bacterium. Taxonomy (GTDB): domain Bacteria; phylum Verrucomicrobiota; class Verrucomicrobiia; order Verrucomicrobiales; family Akkermansiaceae; genus Oceaniferula. Next base: position 2,774 of record JABHEX010000002.1, on the reverse strand, counting down.
GTTGCACAACGCAAAGCAGAAGAGCAAGCCGCACGTGATAAAAATAAGGAAAAGTTCAAGGATCGTCAGCGATAAGGATTATCGCTCTTTCTTTTCAATTGTGCCTCTATGAGAGGACAAAATGAGATTACCTTCGCTGGTTACTCAAACCCTTAAACGCCATCACCCCCGCCTAGCATGCTAGGCGGGGGTGATGGCGGACAGGGCGGGATTCGAACCCGCGGAGACATTTCTGCCTCACACGCTTTCCAAGCGTGCGCATTCGACCACTCTGCCACCTGTCCAGATAGTGTGTAGTCGACGGGCGCGGAAGCTACCGAGACAAGCGGGCGATGGCAATCCTTTTTTCTATTCTTTGACAAGCACGGCCGGCACTCCCCTTCGATGTTTATCTTCAAGATTAGAAACACGATACCAGGTTTTCTTCTCTGCGTGGTAATGAAAATAAACGGCTTTCTGCTGGTAACCATTCTCACAAAGAACAGATACATACTTTCCTGGATCAACAAGAAAGACCTCAGCGGCCGACCATTCATGTGAGCCCGGTCGGTTTTTCCTCCCGACTGCTGCAGCTATGTTGTCTGGATTATGGAGGAATGTGAGAAGGGCCCTCTCCTCATGGGTCAATGACTCCATGGAACCACTAAACTTCACATGCTTAATCATATGATGACAAGCAGACTTCTTCACAGCGGTTTCAACTGGCCATCCAGACGGCTTTAAAAATGTATCACAAGACACAAGTGTTACGCATAGTATGGCACAGAAAAGATAAGAAAAACGCATGTCTAAATATTAGCCTATATAAGTATGGTTTGGCAAGTCTAGCCGCTGTATCGTCATATAATAACTACGCTTATTTATCTCCAATAGCGGGTAAAGTATTTACCCATCTATGCAGATTACTCTGAGCGCCAACGCCACCCATTTCTTCCAATAAACTAGCACATTTTTGATGCCACGTAAGGTAGTCAGGTGCTTTGAATTTGCCGGCCGTACCAGGAAAAACGAGATAGGTTACAGTGAGATCACTGACTGGCCTCGAGTAAGGTCCAGCACGCGGATTAAGTTGCTTTGCCATACGTAATGATGCCTCGCCAACCTTAAAACTAGGGCCTGCATCACCGACAATACATGGGTAGATTTTCCCCTTATGAAAAACCACTGCATAGTCGCCAATACTCGCCGCATATTTGTCACTTCGGTCTGTCACCATGTTAATTGGCATGACTATAAAAGGATCGTAGGCAGCAATGAGATAGCTCCGCGCCTGCATATCCTCAATTTCGCGTCTGATTTTTTTAATGCGCAACTGCAACCATGCTTTGCGCTCAGGTTTTGTGACTGGTTCAGCTATTTCTGCTTTTGCTTTGGCAATTCTACTTTTCCAACCGCTGATGAGCGGGTTAGGCGTAGAGCCTGTTTTTTTCCATCCATAACTCGTCATCGGTTGATAGTTGCTGGATCCTACAATTGTTTCAGGCATCACCGGTAGCCGATCGCCATCAGAACCATCAGAAACCACATCCATGTCAGCCTGCATGAGTAAGACACGCCTGCCTGACCTTGGGTGTTTGAGGTTGAGTATTGTTTCACAATCAAAAAAATTATGCCGCGTCATCAGATCATTAATCTGGGTAGCATTTTTTTTCAGTCGCTCGGTTTTATTTTTATAGAGGCTAAAATAGAAGGGCGAAATTTGCGCCAAAGGCATCATTTCCTTCAACCCGGGGAACGCTAACTCAATGCCAGGGCTAACTCTCTGCAGATCCTCCATCGTAGTAGTAGCCATGGGCATGCGCACCTTAAGTTCGTATTCTGCTACGTAACTCGCCTTATTATCGCGTTCAGAAGAAGCCGCTTCACCATCAACCAATGTTACCATTGTCTTAAAATCAAAGCCCTTGGACATACGCCTTAGATCTCCACCTGATGAAGCCGTATGATCCACTGGAGCAATAACTTTGACATCAGTCACAGGTTTAGCTTTTTTTATGGGTTCGGGAATAGGCTTAGATATTGGATCAGGAGTAATATCAACAGGCTTGGCAACTGGCTTCACCGGTAATTTTTCTGGCTGTTCTTTTTTCGCACTTACTATAGCTCTCCAAATTTTTCTGGGTAAAGGCCCCTGAGAAATAACGATCATACCGCAGACAAAAATAAAAAATGATACGCGAAGCCATGGAAAAGCCGCCACTTTGGAATGTTGCTCTACACCCTCAATCTCATGTGGATCATGCTTACGTTGGTTGCCGGATGGAGCTGACATAGGTAATGCTAAGTTAAATTATATTCTCGCTTTATCAATGCGGATTCAAGTTGAAAGCTTTAGCTAGGCCGTCAGGAGCTAGCTCTGCAAAGTCATCCCAATCTCGCTCACCCGCAGGAAAGACTGTAGCCTGCCGGTAATCGCCAGCTGCAATTGCTTCTATTGCTGCCTCCGCCCATACGAGCGCGTGATCAAGAGTAGCCTCATCAAACCCTGACCAACTGTGAAATTCCACATCACTTACGGCACGAGGTAAATTAACATAACCCACTTCGGGCAAATCACCTGTTTTGAAGTGCTTCCTTACGAAAGCCGCATAAAGCGGTAACTGCACCTCAGCCCATCTACGCTCAGCACGCCCTTTCCGACGAGGGGGATACAACTCACCTAGACAAGGTCTATTTTCAACTTCTTTCCATGCCTTGAGGTGCTGCTCTTGAGGTGATTTTGCCTTGCCGGTAGTTTTATAATCCAGGACTCTCCACTGCTTACTTTCCTCATT